>JAABUA010000039.1 GCA_011389515.1 Desulfobacteraceae bacterium | reverse complement strand
CCGCTCAATGACGCCCAGCTCCCGGCCGGTTTCCGCAATCGCCTTTTCCGGACAGACAAGGAGACATCCGCCGCAGCTGTGGCAAAGCTCCGGAAACGGCAGAACGGTTTCCCCAAGGACGACAATGGCATTGAACCGGCATATTTCGCTGCATTTTCCGCAAAGCGTGCATTTGGTCATATCCACTTCCGGAACCGGCGTGCTGATGGTCCGGGTTTCATGGATATCGGGGCGGATGAAAAGGTGCGCATTGGGCTCTTCCACGTCGCAGTCCAGAAGCGTGACATCACCTTCAAGGGAACATGCCAGATTGGTGGCAATCGTTGTTTTTCCCGTGCCACCTTTTCCGCTGGCCACGCTGATGATCATCGGTTTCTCCTTACAACCATTTGTTTCCATATTATCCGCGTTTGTCTCTGATGCCGCTTTTAAAAAACATATCCCCTACCAGTGCGATTCCACGTTCGGATTATCGGAAAAAGCAACCCTTCCTTCCTTGTAGGCCGTTACCGCATCCTTCACCGTACCGGTGACATCGTTTGCCACCTTGATCTTTGCGGTAGATAGCGCCTCAAAGGCTTTTGGCCCGCAATAACCTGTCAGCAGGGCTTTTGCACCCTTCCGGCTGACCGTGGCGGCGGCCTGTATCCCGGCGCCTTTGAAAGCATTCATATTTTCTGCATTGTCGACGGCCTCATATTCCAGGCTGTCCGTATCTACAATGATCAGATAGGGGGCCCTTCCGAAGCGTGGATCAATCGGTGAGTCCAATTGTTTACCCATAGATGATACCGCAATTTTCATTACTGCTTCCTCCTGTAAAGAGATTTCATGCGCCGCCGCACACCTGATCATTTCGTATTTCCTGGAGCCTTCCCGCGATCAGGTCCTCTACGACCGGCTTTATTTCAACGCGTTCGGCCTCGTGATATACCTCGATGCCGACTTGCCGGAAACCCATGAGGGGACGCATGCCGATACCACCGACGATGAGGGCATTGACCTTGTGTTGGGCCAGCAGGTTGACCGGCACCATGCACCCGCCCTGGACATGCCCGTTGTTCCGGATTGTGGAAACGCTGTTTATCATGCCGTTTTCCACGTCGATAAAGGTAAATACATCACAATGGCCGAAGTGTCCGGATCGGATGCCGTCAAGGCCGCCGTCTCCATTGGAGGGAATCGCTATTCTTCCGTTTTTCATCTGTTTCTATTCTCCTGTAGGATCATTATGGTAATATCCGCAGTTTTGCTTCATTTTCAGGGCTGCGCAGCACATTGCCCTTCAGGCGGACGTCCCCATTAACCTCAAAATGCTTTTCAAATGGTCGAGCAGCATGCCCGCCTCGTCTCTGCCGATCTCTGGCGACAGCTGCATCAGTATCCCCATGCCTTCGCTTGCCTCATGGAAATCCTCGCGGGAAAGTGCACTGACGACTGCGAAGTTGCTCATGGGATGCTTCAACAGCGCTTTTTCCGCAAGTTCCAGACCGGACATGTCAGGCAGCTGCTCATCGGCAGTAACAAGGTCATAGTACTGCTCCGCCATGTTTGATAAGGCCTCAAAACCCGATGCTGCCCGGGCGGTTGCCACCCTGTTTTCCGAAAGCACTGCCTCCAGGTTTGAAAGCCGATTTTTGTCGCTGCTTACCAGAAGCGCCTGTATCATTTGTTTCTCCTGCGCGGCCATAGTCCCCCCGGAAACCCGTCACATTTTCCATAAAAGGCTTTCCGGGGGGATGAAAAAAAATGGTTTACGGGTGCATCATTATTCCGATTTTTCCAGTTCCGCTATTTTCCGGAGGAGGACATCGAGATTTTCCTGAATTGAATCTGCACGTGCTTTCAATTCATTGCGTCCGACATCCGGCGTCACGCTGCCTTCAGGGGATGTTTCATATCCCGCAGGTGGTCCCCATCCGTATCCTGCCCTAAAGCCCCTGTTGCCCGGAAATCCTCTACCTGGACCTGCGCCCCGGCCGAAACCGAAGCTTTTGTAACTCCCGTATCTTTGGGTTGCCGTGCTGCAATAGCCTCTTGCGCCGCCGGTCATTGGGCCGGTGCCAAAAGGACCGCGTCTGTCATATCCTGGCATGGTCTTTACCTCCTTTATTTGGGCGGGCTGTAAGGGCGCTAACGCCCCACCCGCCCCGTTTTCTTTGGGGCGTTATTTGGGCTGCCGGCGTCCCTGTCCGGACCCGTCTTTGGGCCCGCGGCCGCGCCCGGGATTTTTTCCCTTTCCGGCACCGGGGCCGGCCTTGCAACGTCCTCTGCCTTGTCCGGCTCCCTGCCCCTGTCCTGTATTCTGTCCCTGTCCGGATGGTCCGGTTCCATTTTTTTCTGGCATTTTTGTCACCTCCATAGAAGTTTCTTTTTGAGATGGTTTGGGTATTCGTCCGCGGCATTGTTTTCCGCATCCCGGCATTGAAAATGCCGGGATGATCGCTTCCCCCCTGGCAAACGTTTCCAGAACGTGTTCGGTTTTTCCTGAAACAAAGGGAAACAGCTTGATGCCGTTGAAAGAAAGCCGACTTGCATATCCTTCCGATATTGCGCCGCAGATCAAAACCGAAACATTCATCTGCTTCAGCATTTCGACCAGTCGCATGGAACCGGCAGGCTGCAACGGCGTGAACCGTTTTTTCAATATGCCGCCGTTGTCAAGATCGACAAGCAGCAGCGTGGTCGCGGCATCAAAGACCGGTGAGATCCGGTCCTCCCAGACTGTCAACGCAATTTTCATATCGCCCATCTCCTGTAAAAGGTTTTGCAGGAAGCATGCCTGAAATGCAAAAGCGGGGATAATTATTTATTTATATGCTTTTTCAGATAGTTAAAGAGTAATACGCTTGGATAGATCATCAGAAGAAGGGGGGAGAAGAGCACATCTGCGACACAATGGGTCGCAGATGTGAAACCCTAGGAAGGGGTCCGGGTGCGCTCGGAGCGTCCGTCACTTTCGGGAAGCCGGATACCCAGTTTGTGAATCTTTCGAAACAGCGTGCTTTTATGCATGCCGATTTCGGCGGCGGCGGCCTTTCGGCTATAGTGATTCCGTTTCAGTGCGTCCATAATGACTTTTATTTCTGCCGATTTCACCGGATCGTTTTCAGTGAAATCCCCATGCGCTTCATTGATTGGGGAAGAAAGGAAGCATGGCATATGCTCCATTCCGATATTCCCCTCGGAGCAGAGGACAAAGGCGTGTTCCATAATATTTTCAAGTTCCCGGATGTTGCCCGGAAAATCATGGGACATGAGCGTTTTAAGCACTTGCTGGTCAATGCCCTGAATCATTTTTCCCCGGATTTTATTGAACTTGTTGATAAAGTATTCAACCAGAAGAGGGATGTCTTCCATCCGTTCCCGGAGCGGCGGCAGTTTCATTCGCACCACGTTGATGCGGTAATACAAATCCTGCCGGAACTTTCCGTTTTCCACCATGGTGGAAAGGTCTTTGTTGGTTGCGGCAATAATGCGGATATCCGCCGGAATTTTTCTGATTCCGCCCAGCGGCTGAAATTCCCTTTCCTCTATGACCCGCAGCAGTTTTGCCTGGAATGCCGGGCTTGTATCTCCGATTTCGTCGAGAAAAATCGTTCCGCCTTCGGCCATGGCAAAATGCCCCGGTTTGTCCTTTGCGGCATTGGTAAACGCGCCGGCCTTGTATCCGAAAAGCTCCGATTCAAGCAGCGTATCCGGAAGCGCACCGCAATTGATGGCGACAAACGGTTTTTTACACCGATGGCTGGAATTGTGAATCGCCCGTGCTGCCAACTCCTTGCCGGTGCCGGTTTCCCCCTCGATCAGCACGGTTGCATCGCTTTCCGCAACCTTGGGGAGGATGTTGAATATGGCCTGCATGGCCGGGCTGCTGCTCACCATGTCCCCCATCTGAAAGCGCGCGGAAAGCTCCTTGCGCAGCTCTTCAACCAGGCTGTGGTCCCGGAAGGTTTCGACCCCGCCTAAAATTTTGCCGTTGTTGTCTATGAGCGGGGATGTGGACACGGTGATCGGAATGCGCTTTTTCTGGCTGTTGATAATGTATGCGGTGGTGCTCACAAACGGTTTGTTTTCTTTCATGGTGCGTTTCAGGGCACAATCGCCTTCGCACATGTTGGATCGGAAAACCTCCCAGCAGTGGCTTCCAACGGCTTCCTCCCGGGATACCCCGGTGATTTCTTCTGCAGCGCGGTTGAAAGAGGTGATCGTCCAGTTGTGATCCACCGTAAAAACCCCGTCGGAGATGCTCTCCAGGATGATATGGGTCGTGTTTTGATCGATTTTACTGGTTTTTGGCTTTTTTGGCATCATCACTTATTTTCCGGCGGTTTTTTACCGGTGTATTTTTTCCGATAAAAACGCTTCCATTTGCATTTTGTCCTTGGCCAGGTTGAGCGGTACGGGTTCATTGTCCAGCAGCACCGCCGTTGAGCCTTTGAAAGTATGCCTCTTTGCTTCCTCGGAATCCATTGTGTAAAACAATACCTCCAGTTTGTCCTTGAAGCTTTCTTTCATGTCTTTGGCTACGCCTATAGCCTTTTGGCATGTAGCTCACCGGGGATTACCGCTGTGAAAAACGATCAGCTGCCGCATGTCAACCTCCTTATCTTTATATAATAAAACAACGAGCCCGCATTTCCGCAAGTACAATATGAGCATATGCTTAACATTGTGTGGGTGGAAATGTCAACCGTCCGCGTGAATCCTATGAAAGAATAAGCACTGGTATGCAATAAATCGAGGGTAGAGATAGCTTGGTTGGCTGCCGATTTTTATAGTAATCAATATATCAAATAGATAATTTCAATGTTTAACATAACTTATTATAGATATTTGCAATTTGACTTGATTCATATTTTCACTTTATGGGATCTCTAAAACACCGAAGACAAACCGCCATCAAACCAAGGAGCGTTTTTATGCAAAACAACCAACCGACAACACCGCTGATGAATGACGGTCTTGACGCCGATCCGCCCTCCAAGCGTGTGCTGCAATATGTGCAGCGGAAAAAGGAGGCGGGTTCTCCTGTCGCCGGTATATACTGCGCCTATGCCCCCATTGAGCTTATGCAGGCCATGGATGTGGTACCGGCCGTATTGTGCGCCTTCTCCAATGTTCCCATTGAATCCGCCGAGGCGGTATTGCCGGCCAACCTCTGCCCGCTGATCAAATCGAGCTACGGGTTTATCCAGGAAGGAACCTGCCCGTTTTTTACGCTGGCCGACGCTGTTATCGCAGAGACAACATGCGACGGGAAGAAAAAAATGTTCGAGCTCATCTCCGATCTCCGGCCGCTGCATGTCATGGATCTGCCGCAGGTGCCGGATGAAGCGGAGGCAAAAGCCAACTGGCGGCAGATGATTGTAAAGCTCAAGGGTTTTCTCGAAAAAACCTTTGACCGTAGCGTTACTGACCAACAGATCGAAGAATCGATGCAATGGTCCAACAAGAAAAACCGGCTGGCCCGGAAAATATTTGAATACGCCGCTGTTCATCCGCCGGTGATCAGCTGGAAGGAGATCTACGATATCACCTTTCTGGCGATGCCCTCAACCGGTCCGGAGGTGATTCCGCTGCTTGAAGAAAAACTGGAAATACTGGAAAAAAGAAAACAGGAAGGGAAATATTTTGGTTCCCCGGACTCTCCCCGCGTCCTTGTGACCGGCTGTCCGATCGGTGGAGATGCCACCAAAATATTCAGGGTCATCGAAGAGGCCGGAGGCGTGGTGGTTGCCCCGGATTCATGCACCGGTATCAAGATCTTTTCCAATGATTTTGCCGAAAATACAGGCGATCCCATGGGGGCGCTGGCCGAGCGGTACCTGAAGATTCCGTGCGCCTGCATGACGCCCAACAATGGCCGCATGGAAGCGCTGTCCAAAATGATTGAAACCTACAAGCCGGACGTGGTCATCGATTTTATTCTGCAGGCCTGCCATGGATACAACGTGGAATCTTACAGGGTCGGAAATCATGTGACGGAGAATCATGGTCTTGCGTTTTTAAAAGTGGAAACGGATTATTCCGACGCGGATGTCGGGCAATTGAAAACCAGAATTGAAGCCCTTTTTGAAACGCTGCCCAGTGCATCCAATGCCAATTGAAAGAGAATAATGCTGTGTATTGCGAAATCTCTCCGTTGCTTTTCCCCGCAGGAGCCATTACAATTGCGGCTTATTTTTACATAACCGCAAAAGGATTTTGATGACCCATGCAAAACGATACGTTTGTCGATACCATCGCCCGGGAGGAACAAATCGCGACCGGCCAGATTGCAGCCGTGGCCGGGCTTCTGGCGGAGGGGGCAAGCATTCCCTTTATCGCCAGGTACCGCAAGGAGGCCACGGGCAGCCTTGATGAAGTCGCTGTAACAACGATTCGTGACCGGATGGCCCGGCTGAAGGAACTGGCCGCACGCAAGGAAGCCGTGCTTCATTCCCTGGAGAAAAACGGGCACCTGACCGATGCGCTCCGGGATAAGGTGGCGGCCGCGGAAACCATGGCCGAGCTCGAGGATATTTACCTGCCGTATAAGCCGAAGCGCCGCACGCGGGGCGTCATGGCCCGGGAAAAAGGGCTGGAGCCCTTGGCGCTGGTCATTTTTGAACAGGCGGGCATCGATTGCCGGGAGGCGGCGGAAAGATTTGTCGATCCGGAAAAAGGCGTCGAATCCGTTGACGCGGCCCTTTCCGGCGCCATGGATATTATCGCGGAGATGGTCAATGAGCATGAGGATGCACGGGCCCGGATGCGCGAGCTGTTTTTTAAAAAAGCGATCATACGGAGCCGGGTGATTTCCGGCAAGGAGGAATCCGGCGCCAAATACCGGGATTATTTCGAATGGGAGGAGCCGGTGGCAGCGATCCCCTCGCACCGGTTGCTGGCTATTCGCCGGGGGGAGGCCGAAGATGTGCTTACCTTCCGCATCCTGCCCGCTGCGGACGAAGCAGTTGCCCTCCTTTGGCGGCGCTTTGTCGCGGGGGACGGCGAAGATGCCCTGCTGGTGCGCCAGGCGATCGAAGACAGTTACAAGCGCCTGCTATCGGGTGCAATGGAGACTGAAATCCGGATTCAGGCCAGAAAACGGGCCGACGAGGAGGCCATCCGGATTTTTGCAGACAACCTGCGACAGCTGCTTCTGGCGCCTCCCTTAGGTGCGAGGCGGGTGATGGGCATCGATCCGGGGTACCGAACCGGCTGCAAGGTGGTATGCCTGGATCGGCAGGGAAAGCTTTTGCACCATGATACGGTATATCCGCACACAACGGGCGCCGGCCGGGCGGAAAAGGAAGCCCGAAAGATAAGGTTTCTGTGCGAGAAATATGAAATCGAGGCCGTGGCCGTGGGCAACGGTACGGCCGGCCGGGAAACCGAGGCCTTTGTCCGGAAAATCGATTTTCCAGCGCCCATGCAGGTGGTGATGGTCAATGAGTCCGGCGCCTCGATTTATTCGGCATCCGAGGCGGCCCGGCGGGAATTTCCGGATTACGACCTGACCGTGCGCGGCGCGGTATCCATCGGCAGGCGGCTGATGGACCCGCTGGCAGAGCTGGTCAAGATTGATCCCAAGTCCATCGGCGTCGGCCAATACCAGCATGACGTGGATCAACGGGCCCTGAAACAGGCCCTGGACGACGTGGTGATCAGCTGTGTAAACGCCGTGGGCGTGGATTTGAACCGGGCCAGCATGGAACTGTTGACCTACGTGTCCGGATTGAATGCGGCCATTGCCGGAAACATCGTTTCGTACCGAGAGGAAAAAGGAGCGTTTTCCTCCCGGAAAGCGCTCATGGAAGTTCCCCGGCTGGGGCCGAAGGCCTTTGAGCAGTGCGCTGGATTTCTGCGCATCCCGGGTGCGGCAAACCCGCTGGATGCCAGCGCCGTGCATCCGGAAAGCTATCCGGTGGTATATGCCATGGCCGGTGATCTGGGCGCCGACGTAACCGATCTGATTGAAAATCCGGATCTTCGGGAAAAAATTGACATTTCCCGTTATGTCACCGACACCACAGGCATCCCCACGCTGAAAGACATACTGGCGGAACTGGCCAAGCCGGGGCGCGATATCCGGAAGCGTTTCGAGGCGTTTGCCTTTGTCGACGGGGTCGAAAAGATCGAGGACCTGACAGCAGGCATGACGCTGCCGGGCATCGTGACAAACATCACGGCGTTTGGGGCGTTCGTGGATGTGGGGGTGCACCAGGACGGCCTGGTGCATATCAGCGAGATGGCCGACCGGTTTGTCAAAAATCCGGCCGACGTGGTCAAGGTCCAGCAGAACGTTACGGTTACGGTGCTTTCGGTGGATCTGGACCGGAAGCGGATTTCGCTGTCCATGCGGGAAACCCCGCGAAAAGAAAATCCGGATAAGGAAAAGGCAAGCCCTGTTGATGCGATTTCGGCAGGGGAAGTCGCCGGCAAGCAGGATCCGGAAAAGCGCCCAAAGCCGAAAAAGAAACAGCAGAAGATGAATAAACGCCCGGATAACGGCAACGCCCCGCTTGGAGGCGCCATGGCAGAGGCGTTAAAGAAAAGCGGGTGGAAATAAGGCCCGCTTACGATGCGGTGTAGCGAATATGGACCGGCTCTGTTTTTTTCCGGTTGGAAGCGGATCAAATCGATCTTATATTTATTTTCTGACAATACGTTGTTTCCGTTTTCATGAACCATAAGTAAAAGAGGCTGATATTATGTCTGATACGTGGGAATCGTCTTTGAAATGCGCGGTTTCATGTCCTCGCTGCAACGCCGGGCTTGGCGCCGGAGACCATCGGATTTTATCCGTTTACGACAATGAGCCCATATGCATGAGCTGCAAGCGGCTGGAAGAAAAAAGACCGGATTATCAGGAAAAATCAAAACAGATGATCGGCCAGTGCATGGCGGATACGGAAATGAGCTGGTCTGACCCGGAAGGATACTGCTATCATCATTTTTACGGGTATACCTGTCCTTCCGGATAGCATCCGCAATTTTGCACCGAAATCCGTATGTTGACATGAATGATCGTATCGATCCTTATCTGCGGCCGATATATAAAGTGGAAATCCCCGCGCTCAGGGATTTCCATGCCACATCCCTGAATCCCGCATTCCGCATCTGTGCGGCAAAATCTGCGGGTGCCGGAAAATTCAGTACCGAAGCGGGCAGGTATTGATATGCACCGGTGTTTTTTGAGAAAAAACCGCCGATGCCGGGAAGTATTTTCTGGAAATACAAAAGGTAAAGCGATCGAAGAAGCCCGCGGGTGGGCGTATTGAGTTCGAGTACGGCCAGTACCCCACCGGGTTTCAGGATTTGCCGGAAATTTTCGAGCGCGCGCGGACGGTCCTGGATGTTGCGGATACCGAAGGCAATGGTGACGGCGTTCATGCTCTCCGGCGGAAAAGGCGGATGCAGCGCGTCGGCGGCAGCAAGGGCCGCCTGTGCACCGGGTGTCAAGGCGCCTGTTTTTGCAGCGCCGATCTCGATCATTTTTTTTGAAAAATCGATGCCGTATACCCGGGCATCCGGATTACGGCGCATCACTTCCATCATGACGTCACCCGTGCCGCAAGCCATATCGAGTACCGCGGCACCGGCCGGCAAATCCAGGGCCCGGACCATTTCACGCCGCCAGTAAACATCCCTGCGAAGACTCAACAGCCGGTTGAGAAAGTCGTAATTGGGTGCGATGTTGTCGAACATCGCGCTGATGGAATCGGGTTTCATTTTGGTTATTGACAATCGCTTAATATGCATTATGGTATGTGTTGTTTTTGCAACCGCCTGATGTGTCTTCTAAATAGCACAATACGGGCGGCTTTCAAAACGATTTGGTCCTTTCACATCACAAAAATATAAAACCACTCAAAAGCGGCAGCAACCCAATATGGCTGTAAAAAGATGTTATTATGAAGTGTTAGGCGTTGATCGGAATGCAGACGCCTCCCAGTTGAAAGCAAAATACCGGAAAATTGCCCTGCAATACCATCCGGATCGAAACCCGGGGGACAAGGAGGCGGAAGACAAATTCAAGGAAGCGGCCGAAGCCTACGAAGTCCTTTCCAATCCTGAAAAGCGCCAGGTTTACGATCAATACGGCCACCGCGGTATAGAAGGGATGCAAAACGGCCGTTCCGGAGGGTTTCGTGATTTCGACGATATTTTTTCCAGTTTTGGCGACATTTTCGAGGACTTTTTCGGTTTCCGGAGCACCGGTCGCGGCGGTAGAAGCCGGGGGCGCAGGGGTTCGGATTTGCGCTATGACATGAGCATCGAGTTCATGGACGCGGCATTCGGAAAGGAAACCGAGATTGAACTGGAAAAAATGGAGACCTGTGACACCTGCAACGGAAGCGGTGCAAAACCGGGAACAGAACCCGAAATCTGCAGCCAGTGCAATGGTTCGGGGCAGCATGTCCGGACACAGGGATTTTTCTCCGTAAAAAGCGCATGCCCCCGGTGCGGCGGCCATGGAAAGGTGATACGGGAAGCCTGCCCGAAGTGCCGGGGCCGGCAGCAGATGGCTGTTCGCAAAAAGGTGCAGATCAAAATTCCGGCAGGCGTGGACAGCGGCCAGAAGCTCCGATTAACCGGTGAGGGGGAGCCGGGCGTCGGCGGCGGTCCTCCCGGAGATCTCTACGTATTTCTGCACGTGAGACCCCACGAGTTTTTCGAACGAAAGGGGACAGACATCCTCTGCAAGATCGATTTGTCATTCGTCCAGGCGGCCCTGGGAGACGAGGTGACGGTGCCTACCCTCACCGGCGAGGAAACCGTCAAGATAGAAAGGGGTGCCCAGCCCGGCGATACGATACGCATTCCGGACAAGGGGATCGTGTCGCTCGGAAATGGTCTTCCCGGGGACCAGATCGTCCAGTTGATATTAAAAACGCCCAAACATCTGAGCAAACGGCAGGAAGAACTGCTGAAAGAGTTTGCGCAGCTGGAGTCTGAAAAATTTACCTCAAAGATCAAGCGGATTTTCAAGGTTGGTTCCAAGAAGGCCGCCAAGTAAAAAAAAGGAAATTCAATGTACGAACTTAAGGTCCTGGCCCGTTTTGCAGCGGCGCACCAGTTGAAGATGGTTACGGAAAAATGTGAAAACCTGCACGGCCATAACTGGAAGATCGAGTTTTACGTGGCCGGAAAGGAACTTCAATCCGGCGTGCTGGTCGATTTCGGGATCATCAAGGATCGCCTCAATACAATTATCGATACCCTGGACCACAAATTTTTAAACGAACTGCCTGCATTTCAAAACGCCAACCCTTCATCGGAGCAGATAGCGAAATATATCGCGGATGAATTCGCAAAACAGATCAATGAGGGGGAGGGGTATCGCGTCTCAAAGGTCAGTGTGTGGGAATCCGATGATGCATGCGCAACATACTTTCCGCCCGAAGCCGGGTAGCGTTCCGAAAGAATACCCGCCTTACGCAAGATTTTTATAACATTCCATCAGTTCGTCTTTGGTGATGACTGCCGAAACGTTTTCCACGCTGCCGCGGATGTTTTCCATTCCCCCCTCCTGCCTGTCAACCAGCACAACGACGGATGCGATTTCGAGCCCTTCGGCGCGCGCCCTGTCAATGGCCTTGATGGTGGAGCCCCCTGTGGTGACAACGTCTTCAATGATTGCCACGCGATCGTTTTTTTCCAGGTCTCCTTCGATCCACTTGATGATGCCGTGATCCTTCTGGTCCTTCCGGATCGAAAAAGCTTTTATGGGGGTTTTCCTGATTTCGGAGACAAAGGACGTGGCAACGGCCATGGGGTCGGCGCCGAAGGTCATGCCGCCGACGGCCTGGACATTGTCGTTTTTGATCTGCTCGTACATCAGGTGCCCCACAAGGTATATCCCCCTGGGGCTTAACGTAACGGGTTTGCAGTTTACATAATAGTGGCTTGTTTGTCCGGAAACCAGTTTGAAAACAGGCTCCTTGCTGTATTTGAAGGATTTTTCACACAAAAGCCGGATCAGTTCGTTTTTCATGTTTTCCATTGCCCTGCCTCTTGATCTGCATTTGCCGGAAATACAACACCGGTTTACCGGGTGCCGAACGGAAAATCCCGGTTTTCGTCCGGGCACCAAGTAAATGTTGATTTTATGGGAAAATTTTGGGTAAAATAACCCCCACTGAAGAGGAAGAAGCCGTTTTCTTTCAGCGTCAGTGGGGGCGCACGAGAAAAACCGGAGACGGCACTCCCCGCACGATTGATTATCAGCCATTTATCAGCTGCGCTGCAGAAGGTCAATACAAACTGATCCGGAGCCGATTTTGATGAAGAAAATGCCGTTTGATCCCGAAAGAACCATTATCCGCTTGTACGATGTCAGCAAGTATTTCGGGGAAACCGATGCACTGGTGAATGTTACGTTCGATGTCTGCAGAAACGAGTTTTTTTTTATCAGCGGCCCAAGCGGTGCGGGGAAGTCTACCCTGATGAAGCTGCTTTACCTGGAGGAGCACATGAGCAGCGGATATGCAATCGTGGACGGAATGAACCTCGCGCGGATAAGGCGCAATCAGGTGCCGATGCTCCGGCGACGGCTGGGGATTGTCTTTCAGGATTACAAGCTGATTCCCAATAAGAGCGTTTTTGACAACGTAGGGCTGGTTCTGGAAGTTGCCGGAATCCGTTCCAGAAAAACCGTCCGCGACCGGGTCATGGATGTGCTTGAGAAGGTCGGCATGGCCGACCGTCATGATGCATTTCCCCCCACGCTCTCGGGAGGGGAGCAGCAGCGTGTTGCCGTCGCCCGCGCCATGGTTGGGAACCCTTCTCTCATACTTGCCGACGAACCCACAGCCAGTCTGGATCCCGAGGCGGCAGAAATGATTTTCGATCTTTTGGTTTCGGCCCACAGCGAAGGGACAACCATCGTTATAACGACCCATGACCGTTATCTTCTTTCAAAAGGATGCACCGGGAGCATTTATCTGAAAAAAGGACAGTGTGAAGGCCCGGATGGAGCATGCCGATGAAGGATACGATTCGCAGAGGGGCTGCCGATTTCCTGAATTATAAATACCTCCATGGTATATGCGTAATAACGATAGCGCTTTCGGTGTTCGTCATCAGCGCTTTCGGGCTTTTTTTGATCAATGCCGGGGACCTGATGGTTTCATGGAAAAAGGGGATTCGGATTATCGCGTACCTTGAACCGGGGGCGGACGAGGAAACGCGCGATTTAATCATAGGAGAGATGGAAACATATCCGGAGGTTGCCGGGGTGGAATATGTTTCGAGCGGGGAAGCCCTCGATTGGCTGAAAGAGGAAATCGGCCGTCAGACGGCGCTATTGGAGGGGCTTACGGACAATCCACTGCCGGATGCAGTGGAGGTATCCCTGTCAGGAGATATTGACGGCGCTGATGCCATATCCTCGCTGGCCGCCAGGATGGAAGGGCTTGACGGCGTTGCGGATGTTGAATACGCCAGGAAGTGGATTGAACGCTTCGGCGGCATCTACAACCTGTTCCGATTGACCAGCATGATCCTGATCGGCCTGATTGTCTCCGCCGTAATGATGATCGTTGCAAATACCATACGGTTGATTTTATATTCACGGATCGATGAAATAAAAATCACGCGGATTATCGGCGCTGACGACGCCTTTATCAAATACCCGCTTTATTTTGAAGGAATGATGCTGGGGTTTTTGGGCGGACTGGCAGGCCTTGTGCTGCTTTATGCCGCGTTTTTCATTACCGTTCCGCAGCTTTCATCCGCGGGGCTTTTGGTTTATTTTCAGGTCCGGTTTCTTCCATGGAACCTTGTTCTTCTTATTTTGTTGATCAGCATGACGGTGGGCTGGATCGGATGTTATTTTTCCATAAGACGTTTTTTACGGTTTTAGCCGCGCTTTTGATCGTTGTGTGCGTGTATGCCGCACTGCCTGCCAGGGAGAATTCCGGCGGAAAAACGATTGAAACGGCCGGAATAGTGGACGTTTCGGCCCTGAATATGCGAAGCTGCCCCAAAACGTCCTGCAGTATAATCAGGGTGTTGACCCGGGGAGAGGTGATCGGCATCACGGGAAAACAAGGCGACTGGCTGAAAATCCGGCACCAGAATACAACGGGCTACGTATATGGCGCAGACCGTTATGTCCGGCGGGATGCTGGTGTTGTTACAAAAGAAACGGATTTTGCCGGGGAAGAAGACGCCCTTGCAAAGGCGAAGAAAATAGAAAAGTGGATTTCTCACAAAAAAGAAGACGTCACCGGCATGGACCGCAGGGCCGCCGAGGTCGTTGAGGCGCTTGAAGATATCGACAAGAAACTCTCAGGGGTCACGAAAAACCTGAAACAGGTAAAAAGGGATTCCGCGGAAATAGAACAGCGGATCGAGGAGACCGGCGCGGAGATTTCAAGGACCCTGGCCGCCATTGAAAAGAATAAAGAGTACGCGGAAAAACGGCTGGTGGCGCTTTATAAGCTGAATCGTTTGGGCGGTATGAACCTCCTTGCCACTGCGGATTCCACCAATGATCTGTTCCGGCGCAAGGCCGCCATGGAAGCCGTATTGGCGCATGATGAAAAAATCATCAGGCGCCTGGTGGAAGAAAAAAAGCATCTGGCGGATCTTTACGAAAGGGCGGCCGAAGAAAAAAACCGGAAGGAAGCGCTGGAAAACCAGTACAAAAGGAACCAGGCGGCTTTGTCCGAGACCCGGAACCAGAGAAAAAAACTGCTTGCCGACATCAAAGCGGAAAAAACAACGGCCCTCACGGAGATAGAATTTCTGGAAGAGGCCGCACGAAGGCTGGATGAAACAATAAACAGGTTGAAGCAGCGGGCAGTTGAAAGGGATGCAGGGGAGCAAAAAGCGTTTTCCGAATATCAGGGGTTGCTAAAGATGCCGGTTGACGGTAAAATTATTTCCATGTATGGAAAGTACACCGAGCCTCAATCCGGCGCCGTTCGGTTCAGGAATGGCATTGAGCTGCAGGCTGCCCGCGGCACCCCGGTACGGGCTGTTTTTGACGGGGAAACGTCCTTTTCCGACTGGATTGCAGGATTCGGCCGTGTGATTATCGTTTCTCATGGAAACAGCTTTTACACTGTTTACGGGCACCTCGAAGAACTGTTGGCCGGGGAGGGGGACACGGTCAAGGCCAATGAAGTTATCGCCACTGTGGGGGACAGCGGCTCGATCTCCGGTACGGTGCTTTATTTCGAGATCCGCCATAAAGGCAACCCCCTGGATCCTCTTGACTGGATTGAAAAAGGTTGATCAAGGAGTTTACATTCATGAATTCATTTAAAAACAAATCGTTCAAAGCGCTTCTGTTGGTAATATTCACGGCTTTTGCCATAACAATGGCATCGAGCGTTTATGGCGATTTTTCCAAAAACAATACATATGAAACCCTCAAGCTTTTTTCCGATGTTCTTGAAGAGATCGAAAAAAACTATGTGGAATCGATCGATTCCAGTGAGCTGATTGAAAAGGCCATCCATGGCATGATAGGCGATCTGGACCCGCATTCCGCGTTTCTTCCCCCTGATGCATTCAAGGGGCTTCAGGAGGATACCCGTGGGGAATTCGGGGGTATCGGCATTGTGATCAGCAAAAAGAACGACCTGCTTACCGTCATATCGCCCATGGAGGGAACACCTGCTTACAGGGCGGGGATTCAGGCCAATGACGTGATTGTAAAGGTCGATGATCAGCCCACAAAAGATATGATGCTCTGGGAGGCGGTGAAACTCATGCGGGGCGAACCCGACACATCCGTCAAAATCACCGTGGCGCGGGAAGGGGAGAGAAAAGCCCTGACGTTTGAATTGAAGCGGGAGATCATACCCCTTGAATCCGTCCGATATGCCACCCCCGTGCCGGGGTTTGGATACCTGTGGATAACCAATTTTCGGGAAAAGACAACGGATGAAGCCATAAATGCCATTGCCGCGCTGCAGGCGGAAAACGGGCCTTTGAAAGGGTTGATACTCGACTTGAGGGACAATCCGGGCGGGCTTTTAAGCCAGTCCGTATCCGTGTCCGACCTTTTTCTGGAAACGGGGGATATCGTTTCAATTCGCGGGCGCGATGACAGGGAGATGGAAATTTACCGGGCCGCCAAAGGGGATGAAAAATATGACTTCCCCATTGTCGTGCTCATTAACAGCGGGAGTGCGAGCGCCGCGGAAATTGTCGCGGGTGCACTGCAGGACAACAAGCGCGCCCTTATTATCGGTACGGCATCCTTCGGCAAGGGGTCCGTACAGACCGTCCGCCCGCTTAGAAACGGCTATGCGCTCAAATATACCATTGCAAAATATTATACCCCCAGCGGGGAATCCATACAGGCCTCGGGTATTCGTCCGGACCTCGTTGTTCAGCGACGACTCCTGGACGAATCCGAAGGCGGTATCGATGTCAGGCGGCTGCGGGAAGAGGATCTTGAAAATCATCTGCTTGGCGTGGATGAAGAAGAGATGCGGGAATTGAGCCAGCCAGAGGAAGAAAGCGAAAGCCTTGACAAGAAAGAGGAATTTGAAAAACTCATGCGGCTTCGCGACGTGGTGTATGAACATGATGACAGGGATCCACGGATTTTGCTCCTTGATTCCCAGATTAACCGGGCATACGAAATATTAAAGGGGCACAATCTTTTCAAGGCGAAGGCGAGCAGTTAGTCATTATTTTGAGATGGCTGCTACGTATTTGAACGAGAACCGTCAAAAAGGCGCTGAACCGGCGTTGCCGGATTCCGGCGCCTTTTTGACAATGATTGGGCGGAATGTGGATGGCCGGCGCAAAAACATCGAGGAAAAAATCCGCAGCCGGTAAAAAGCCTGCGGCAAAAAAGAAAACAACAAGAAAAAAAAAGCCGGCAAAAGGGAAACCCTCCATTTTCAGCCGGTTTTTCAGGAATTTGATCACCGCCGTCCTGTTCGTCGTGATCTCTTTGGGCGTGGGTGCCGGATATTATTTCATGAAGCATCCGGCCGTTCCCGGCGATACACCCGGTGATACACCCGGTGACACAATCGATACCAGGGTCGTAAAGGGTCCGGGTATTGAAAAACCGTCGGTTATCAAGGCGGCGATACCCGATTTTGAGGTGTTCCCCGATGAGCCCGTTGTAAAACCCAAGGCAAAACCGCAACCATCTGAGCCGGTTTTGCCGCCTGCACCGGACGGGCGACCGCGGGTTGCCATTATTATCGATGATCTCGGGTATGACCGCAAGTTGGCGGAAAAATTCCTTTCCATTGATGCCCAACTTACATACGCCATACTGCCCTACAGTCCCTATCGGAATGAAGTCGCTAATGCCGTAAGGCTGAAAGGGTCCGAGGTAATGCTGCACCTTCCCATGGAACCCTATGAATATCCGGAGATCGATCCCGGTCCCGGCGCGCTTCTGTCGTCCATGACTGCGGATGAGCGTATTGCGGTATTGGAGAAAGCGATAGATTCGGTTCCCTTTATCAGCGGTGTGAACAATCACATGGGATCGAAAATGACGTCCAATTCGGAGCACATGAACCAGGTTTTATCGATTATGAAAAAAAGGGGGCTTTATTACATCGACAGCCTCACAACCCACGACAGCAAATCGCAGTCTTCCGCGCGCCTTTTCCAGGTGCCGTTTGCCCGGCGTGATGTGTTTCTCGATCACGATCCGCAACCCGCAGTCATCCGCAGCCGGTTGAATCAGCTGGTGCGCATTGCAGAATTGAACGGCCAGGCCATCGGCATTGCCCACCCCTATGAAGCAACCTATGAGGTCCTCTCTGAAATGCTGCCGGGATTGCAGAAAAAGGTGCAGTTGATTTCCGCATCCGAGGCGGTCCGGTTGGCAGGGTACTAGATGGGTTCTAGTTCTATTTATCCGGCATCCTTGATCTTGCAGCGATAGCGGTCCATCCTTCGAGTTGACGGATTTCTATGATTTCGAATCCGTGATCGCAAAGTTTTTCAAGCACCATGGGTTCTTTTTCGACAATGATGCCGGAGGCGATGAAAATTCCGCCGGGCGACAATAGGGGAACAATATCTGGCACCAGTCTGCAGATGGTTTCGGCAACGATATTGGCGGCGATGACCTCAAAGGAGCCGTTTACGGTGGCAACCAGATCGCCTTCCATCAGGGTGAAATCGCCAGCGGAGATATTGTTTGTGAGCAGGTTGTTTTCCGCTACTTCCAGGGCGACCGGGTCGGAGTCGATCCCGGTCAGTATTCTGGCGCCCGTTTTAGCGGCGGTTATCATGAGGATGCCTGAGCCCATTCCGATATCCAGAAATTTGATCCCCGGCGTCGTATACTGCTCTACCATGCGGATACAAAGGGCGGTCGTGGGATGGGTGCCGGTGCCGAATGCCATGCCCGGATCAAGTTCAATGATGATGTCTCCTTCCAGGGCGTCATAATGCTGCCAGCCCGGCCGGATTACGATTTTATCGGTAATTTTGACGGGATGAAAATGAAGCTTCCATGATTCGGCCCAATCTTCATCGTCAATGTCGCTGCAGGAAATTTCAAAACGGCTGAGGATAGAGGGTTTGAGTTCCCCAACGCGGTTTTCCAGCAATTTGAGATATTTTTCCCCGTGATGCTTTTCCGTGAAAAAGCCGATAACCGCATTGCGGTCGGCATTGGGAGGCGCGTTTTCAGCCCAGTCCAGATCGGCGTTTCTATCCGGTGATTCGATGATCACGCCCGTGAGCCCGAATTCCTGAAAAATTTCATTGATGAGGGCTGCGGCGGTTTCCGGGTCGCCGGATTCAAAAACAACGGTTGTTTTAAGCCATTTCATTGAAAATCCGTTTTGTTTTGGTTGTAAACATGCAAAATAAAGTCGAAGGTGGCCGGCAAGTTGTAAACAAATACCCCATGACGCTTGCAAATACAATCAATTTTCGTTATGTTACGATATCCATTGGGATTGGTACATGACGATGAGAAATGGTGCTGTAAGCCTGATTGCCCATGCCGGCGCAAAAGGCTTTTCAATGCGCTTTTAAACGTTTTGACAGGTTGACCGCCTGCATGGGAATGGACAAGAGCATCATCATATGGAAATATCAGGCAGAAGATACCAGCGCTTGCGCGAGTCGATGGTGAAAAACCAGATCGAGGCCCGGGGGATCAAAGATCCCAGGGTTCTCGACGCCATGAGAACCGTCCCTCGGCATGAATTTGTCAATGAATCGCTCATTGACCAGGCCTACAATGATCATCCCCTGCCCATCGGGGAACAGCAGACGATCTCACAGCCCTATATCGTAGCCCTTATGACCGAGGCGCTCCAGGTAGACCAGGATGACCGGGTGCTTGAAATAGGAACGGGTTCCGGATACCAGGCGGCGGTCCTTGCAGAACTTGCCTACAGGGTCTACACCATCGAGAGGAATCGCACCCTTTACGACAGGACGCGGCAGATTCTTGAAAAAATGGGATACTATAATATCGTATGCAGGTATGGTGACGGCACCATCGGGTGTAAAGAGGAAGCGCCGTTTGATGCTATCCTGGTTACGGCAGGGGCGCCGGAAATACCAAAACCGCTGGTGGATCAACTCGATGTGGGCGGCCGTATGGTCATA
Source organism: Desulfobacteraceae bacterium (assembly GCA_011389515.1). Taxonomy (GTDB): domain Bacteria; phylum Desulfobacterota; class Desulfobacteria; order Desulfobacterales; family Desulfosalsimonadaceae; genus B1SED10-16. Next base: position 8,247 of record JAABUA010000039.1, on the reverse strand, counting down.
CCGGTGGGATCTTCTTCTTCCCAGATGCTGGTAAAGCTGTACAGGGATGAAAAGGGGATTCACCAGACGGATCTCGGAGGCTGTCGTTTTGTAAAGCTCATCGGACAGCGCGGATGGAAAGCCGAGTGAAGCCGGAAAAGGCAGCATCCTGGAAAGAGGCCTTCATGGCGAGCCCGGGGCCCAGGTCTAAAAGGGAAGCATTGCTCCTGTCTCTTAAGGGGGCATGCATGGGAGCGGCGGATACGGTTCCCGGCGTATCCGGGGGCACCATCGCACTGATCGCCGGAATTTATGAGCAGCTTCTTGCGGCCATACGCTCGGCGGATTCAACAATGGTGTCGTACCTTCTGCGCCTCAATGTGAAGGCGGCTATGGCGCATGTACACATCCGGTTTCTGCTGTTTCTTTTTGTCGGCATTGCTGCAGCCGTCCTAAGCCTGGCAAGGATTGTCAGCCATCTCCTGGAATTTCACCCGGTACCCACCTGGAGCCTGTTTTTCGGACTGATTGCCGCATCGCTCTGGTCGGTTGGCAGAAAAGTGGACTGCTGGAGAGCCCCGGCGGTTTTACTGTTTACTGTCGGCGCGGCATTTGCGTACGGACTTGTCGGCCTGGTGCCTGCAGCTACCCCTGAGACGTCGGGATTTGTTTTTCTTTCCGGAATGCTTGCCATTTGCGCAATGATTCTGCCGGGCATAAGCGGCGCATTCATCCTCGTGCTTCTTGGAAAGTACGAGTTCATCGTCGCTACCCTGAAAAACCCGTTTCTGTCCGAAAATTTCATTGTGATTGCTATTTTTGCGGCCGGCTGCGCGACCGGCCTGGCCGGTTTCTCACGGATACTGAAATACCTGCTTGAAACATTCAAACCTGCTACACTGGCCTTTTTAACCGGGTTGATGCTGGGCTCGCTTCGCAGAATATGGCCATGGAAAGAAGGAATCATTCAAAAAAACGTGCTGCCGGATCCGGGTCCGGACCTGCTTTTGCCGGTTTGCCTCATGCTTGCGGGCATCGCCGCGGTCATATGCCTGGAGTGGATTTCATCGGCAAAGCCGAAGGCCTGACAGGGGGAGAATCGGGTTTCATGTTACGAAGGCCTGTGGTTGATCCGGACGTTGAATTTTTCCTCCAGCCTGTTTTTCACCACTTCCGGCACCATGCTTTCGATATCTCCGCCGAATTTGGCGGCTTCCTTGATTATGGACGAGCTTGTAAAAATCCATCGCAAGCCGGTCATCAGAAACACTGTCTGGATTTCCCTTTCCAGCTTGCGGTTCATCAGTGCCATCTGGAATTCGTATTCGAAATCGGACACGGCCCGCATGCCACGTAAAATGGCTGCAGCGTTACGCTGTTTCGCAAAATCGACCAGCAATCCGTCGTAAGATGCGATTTCCACGTTATCGATTCCCTTCAGGGATTCAGACAGCAGGTCCACTCTTTCACGCAAGGAAAACAACAGCGTTTTGGAAGGGTTTTCCAGGATCGTCACAATGATCCGGTCAAAAATTTTCAAACCACGCGTGATGATGTCGATGTGGCCGTTGGTGACGGGATCAAATGATCCCGGATATATGGCGATTTTCTCCATGAAAAATCCTTTTCAATATCATCTGTTTGTTTGCATAGCGTTTGCCGGCTGCCCGATGGCTGTCAGTATAATCAACCATTTGATTTTATAATAATATATATTACATACATTTCAGAAAAGTGACAAGGGTTTTTCCGTATTTTCTCCGGTCGATGATTTCCATGCCGGTAATATCGACAGGGATCTCTTCGCGCTTGCCGTGCTCAACGATCACCATGGCCCCTTTGCGGAGCATTCCAGTACCCGAGAGGGTGTCAAGAGCCTTGCCTGCCGCATGGGCGTGGTAGGGAGGGTCCAGGAAAACGATGTCAAAATACAAACCTGCGGACAGCAGCATGTTGAGATTCGTTGTGATGTCCGTGCAAAAAACGCTCGTCCGTTCGTTTTCCCTGCAGGCGGCAATATTTTTCCGGATGATATCAATTCCCCGCCGGTCTGAATCGACAAACACCGCCCTTGCCGCCCCCCGGCTGATTGCTTCCAGGCCAAAGGCGCCGGTTCCCGCAAAAAGATCAAGCACGTTCGCATCCGGGATATCGTCGCTGCAGATGTTGAAAATTGCTTCGCGCACTTTTCCGCTGGTTGGACGCGTCGTTTTCCCGGGAAGGCTTGCCAGTTTTCTTCCCTTATGTATTCCCCCGATGATGCGCATAATGATCACGCATCCGTCATTTTTTGAAGAACGTTTTTCACCTGGCTTTTTGACGCGCCGATTTTTTTTGCCGTTGATGAAATTTCAAGCTGGTTCTGCGTCAGCTTGCGTCGTATGAATTCTTCCTGAAAGGCTTTTTCGGCTGCCTTAAGGCTGTCTATTTCAAGAAGGGATTCCAATTGGGTTTCAGGCATGTTTTTCTTTGGATTGTATGGCAAAGGGATATCTTCCATATCGATAATGTCTTTTTCCACCATGATATCGAGCCTGTCAACCAGGTTTTTGAGTTCTCTCACATTCCCCGGCCAATCGTAGCGCTGCAGCGCCTTTTGCGCTTCCGGTGCCATTGATTTTGGGGTCGTCCTGGCATCTTCAGCGATTTTTGAGAAAAAAGCTTTGACCAGGTCGGGAATGTCTCTGATCCGTTCCCGAAGGGGGGGCACTTCTATGGGAATGACATTCAGACGGTAATAGAGATCCTCCCTGAAATCCCCTTTTTCAATGGCTTTTTTCAGATCCATGTTGGTACACGCGATGACGCGGACGTCCAGCGGTATGGTCCGGCTCCCCCCGAGACGCTGGAATTGCCTTTCTTCCAGTATGCGCAGAATCATCGACTGCGTTTTCATCCCCATGTTTCCGATTTCATCGAAAAATATCGTGCCACCGTGGGAGATCTCGAACTTCCCTTTCTTTTTTGCCGAAGCACCTGGAAAGGCCCCTTTTTCATGGCCGAGCAGTTCGCTTACCAGCCCCTCGTCTGTCAATGCCGCACAGTTGATGTCTACCAACGGCTGGGCGCTACGATTGGAAAGCTGGTGAAGGGTTCTGGCAACAAGTTCTTTGCCGGTTCCGTTTTCCCCGCTGATCAATATCCATGCTTCCGTCGGAGCGGCAATGCTGATTTGTTTTTTCAGCTCGGATGACGCTTTACTGTTTCCGGTAATGGCGTATTTTTCGATGGTTTTTTTTCTGAGATACCGGTTTTCTTCTTCCAGTCTGCGGAAATTAAGAGAATTGTTTATGGCGACAATGACACGGTCCACATTGAGCGGTTTCTCTATAAAATCATATGCCCCGACTTTTGTCGCATTAACGGCGGTCTCTATGGTTCCGTGTCCCGTGATCATGACCACCTGGACGGAGGGGTGATGCTTTTTTATTTCTTTTAATGTGTCGATGCCGTCCATTCCCGGCATCCATATGTCCAGAAGAACCATGTCCGGGGCCTCCTCTTCGATGCGCTGGAGCGCCTCGTATCCGTTGGTGGCCGTAATGATTTCAAAACCCTCGTCCATCAATATGCCGCTTAAGGATTTCAGAATGGATGCTTCATCGTCTACAATCAATATTGTCGGGAACATGAATGAAACCTTCGGGTTGTAAGTTGCAAGTTATACGCCAAAGCCCCTTCCGGCTGCCGGCGTTTTTACCCCGCCGGCAGTTCGATGATGAATTTTGCCCCCCTGGGGGTGTTGTCTTCCGCGTATATCCGGCCGTTGTGATCGGCGATAATCGTGCTCGCAATGGCAAGACCCAGCCCCATGCCGGATTTTTTCGTGGTAAAGTCCGGTTCGAAAAGATATGGCTTGTCCGCCGCGTTTATGCCGCTGCCGGTATCTGAAATGGAGATCACCACCTTTTCCCCGGAATCATCCTGTTTTTTTGCGTCAATGCGTATTTTCCCGCTGTTTTTTATGGCGGCAAGGGCATTGTCAATGAGATTTATCATTACCTGTTTGATCTGCTGCCGGTCAAGGTTCAATTCCGGAATGTTTTCCGAAATGCGGACCTCAAAGTCAACCGTTTGATGTCCTTCGCGGTATAGCGCGACAGATTCATTGATGATATCCGGGAGGCTGTAGAAAGCCGGTTTTGACGCCGGGAACCGCGCAAAGGAAGAAAATTCATTGACCAGGTTGCGTATCATATCCGTATGGTCGATGATGGTTTGCGTGCATTCCGAGAAGACCGGATCATTGATGACGTTCTGGTACTTGCGTTTGAGCCGCTGTGCGGAAAGGGAAATCGGTGTGAGCGGGTTTTTGACTTCATGGGCGATTCGTTTTGCAACTTCGCGCCATGCGGCCATTCGCTGGGCCTTTTCCAGTTCCGTGAGGTCGTCAAATACCATAACCATACCGATGATACGGCCGTTTTCATCCTCAAGGGTGTTGAAATTGGCACTGAAGGTTTTTCGCTGGCCGTCTATTATCAGGTAAAACGATTCAGAAAAGCTTTCTTCCGCGCGGCTTTCAATCCTGGCGGCGATTTTTTCAGTCAGTTTCGAATGCTGGTCCTTGAGCAGGTGTTTGTAGCTCTTGTTCACGGCGTCTTCCGCATTGAACTTGAGCATCCTTTCGGCCGAGGCATTCACGGTGGTGATGAGTCCGTGGGCGTCAAAGGAGATGACGCCGGTGGATACATTGTTGATGACGATTTCCATGTACCGGCGGCGTTCTTCTATTTCCATGTTCTGCTCGAACAGCTTCTGGGTGGAATATTCGATTTCCCGCCTGTTGAACCGAAGGTCGCGGGTCATTTTGTTGAAAGAATCGACCAGGGTTTTCATTTCATCGTCGGCAACCACGTTGATCGTGTGGGACAGATCCCCTTCGGCGACCTTGCGGGTTCCTTCGGCCAACTCCATGATGGGTATGGTGATGGACTTTGAGAGATACAATCCGAACCATATGGCGCAGAACATGACAAGCAGGGCGACAATGGTCAGGGAGATGTAATACGTATATCGGATGGGCTGCTTTAACATCTTGATCTGCTGGTATTCACCGATGCCTCGGGAAATGGAATCCAGATGCTCGGCCATTTCAGCGGGAAGCAGCTCTCCAATGACGATAAATCCGCTTATGTCATCTCCTTTGGCATCGAAAGGAATCGCGGAGATGTTCCTGATCATTTCCCCTTCGTCCAGCAGCTCCGATGCGGCCCATGAACTGCCTTGACTGTTGATTCCCTTTTCGAGCAGTTCCCTGCCCAAAGGCTCAAAGGCCCCTTCGGGAAAGCTTCTATCCGTCGACATGGCAATGCGCCTGAAATCCTTGCTGTATACTTCCACGGAGTCCAGGTTGAACTCTCTTTGCACGATCTGGACATAATTTCCAAGATTCGCAGAATTGCCGGGACCAAGCAGCCTGCGATTGTCGATCTGGTAGGATGCCTTGTCCAGAAAAAAACGGTTGTTGTCCTCAACGTGCGTGTACATGTTTCTTCCGACGGAGAGGGAATCTTCAAGCGCCGTTTCAATGGGAACATGGAACCAGAATTCAATGCTTGTGGTTATAAAGTGCAGAGAAAAGAGAAACAGCACCGAGGCCGGCAGGAGGGAGAGCGCCACAAAAGCGGCGATCAGCTTGGTCCGAAGCTTGGTCCCCGGAACACGTCTTCTGCGCTCATAAAACAGTTTTACCGCGTTTCTGAAAACCAGGAAAATGAGCAGGATCAGCAGCAGCATGTTTATGTTCATCAGGATAAACATAAACATCATGTTGGAGATGGAAATTTGCGTGCTGGTGAGCATCGGCCGGAGCGTCAGGGTGGTCAATACCATTACCAGAAACAAGGAGCCGATGATAATGATCACATCACGCTTGCGCCGTTTTTTTTCTTCGGTGGCTTCCGGGTTTTTCTGTGTGATGTAGCGGTTTCTTTTCATTTAATAAACAAAGTCGATAGAGTGCCAAGCGGTTTCAAAATCCCACAGGGAAATGAAAAAAAAGATATAATTCAGGAAAAAGGGGAGGGTGACCTTTTCGAGTTCCGCTTTGGCATTGATTTTATAGCGGGAGTCGGTTTTCAATGCTTCCAGCGGAATTACGGGTACATTGACAACTTCCGACATCCATTCCCTCGCTTCGGCGAATGAATGGGTTGTCAGGGGGCGGTAATTTTCCCAGGATCGCCTTACGACAAATGTTTTTCTGAGCGTGTCATGCCGGATGGTGTTGGTAAGTTTGATTTCATGAATCAGCCTGTCCGGGAGCAGCGTGCGGGTCTGTGTCAGCGTGATCACATAGGAAAAACTCGTTGAAATGCCGCTGAGTATGGCCTCCTTCATATTGTCCGTGAATGCGCCGTCAACCCTTGCCGTCAGGATAAGGTTTTCTTCGGTGTTGCTGATGGACATGCCGGTTATTTCAGCGCCATACGCATTGGTCCTGCCGACTGCAGCAATCAGAAATATTGCTGCAGCCACAATGCAGATGCGCATGGCATACGCTCTTGTCAATAAATATGCTCCCAAAGTCCTCGAAGCCGGTTGCAAAAGATTTTTAAAGCCTTTCCCGAGCCGGTCAAGTTGTTTTTATTCCGATGAACCGGTGTTTCCGATTGAATCAATCGGGGATGTTTTCCACGCTTTTTTCTGCCTGAAAAATTCCTTCAAAAATTCATGGTTGAAATTATGGCCGGATTTGTACAGTTCTATGTGGCCCAGGATCGGCATCCCCAAAAGGGAAAAATCACCTATGGAATCCAGGATTTTATGCCTGACGAATTCGTCAGGAAATCGGAGGCCGTTTTCATTCATTACCCCGTTGTTGTCGATGACAACCGCATTGTCAAGGGATCCGCCCTTCCCGAGTCCGTAGTGCCGTAAATATTCGAGTTCCTGGTAAAAACCGAAAGTTCGTGCCGGCCCTATTTCCCGGGCGAAATTGCCATTGGTCAGTTCAAGGGTGTATTTTTGTTCCTGTATTGCCGGGTGATCGAACTTGATGGTGCATGAGATCGTTCTGTGCGGGGAGGGATATACGCCGACGGCCTTGCCGTCCTTCTTTAACTCGATAGGCGATGCGATCACGAAATAGAGCCGGGGCGCATCCTGCTCCACGATGCCGGCAGACTTCATCGCATCTGTGAAAACGGCTGCGCTGCCGTCCATGATGGGGACTTCATAATCATCGAGTTCCGCTGTGGCGTTGTCAATGGACATTCCGGACAGGGACGCCATCAGGTGTTCTATGGTTGATACGATATATCCGTCTTCGCCGATCACGGTTGCCAGGCTGGTGTCGATAACCCTGTTGAAATGGCTGGAAATAAGCGGGCTTCCGGGCAAGTCAACCCGCCTGAATTTTATTCCGAAATTGGGCGGCGCCGGTTTTATGGTCAGACCTACCGTTTTGCCGGAATGCAGGCCCTGACCCTTTAAATATACCGGTTCAGCCAATGTGCGTTGCTGTTTGTACATAATGCTTCTTTTCAGGCTTTGTAATGCATATGGTTATCCCAATGCCGGGCAACCGTATTTTGATGAAAATTTTTATCTCAATATATAAGGTTTTTTACAAAATTGCAAAGACTTGCCGGGTGAAAAATAAGGCGGATCTTATTTTTATGCGGCATGCCCGGAATAAGGAAATAAATCCGGTATTCTGATCTCTGAATATATGGTTTTAGTCGCCTTTTTTTTTACTTGTTCTTCTCATGCGGCTTTGTTATGATTACCTGAATTGCGAATTGCAGATCCCGAATTTCGAATTTCAACTACTAATTTCTAACGTCTGGGTGTCGAGCCAAAATTGTTGTCAAGGGTTTATACCGGAGCGGTGATTGGGATTGACGGGCTTTTGATGGAAGTCGAGGTTGATATTGCCCACGGCTTGCCTGCGTTTGCAACCGTCGGCCTGCCGGAAGCCTCTGTGAGGGAAAGCCGGGAGAGGGTGAAGTCGGCCATCATCAATTGCGGATATGATTTTCCGGACGACCGGATTACCGTAAATCTTGCGCCCGCGCACATCAAGAAAGGCGGCACCGGGTTCGACCTTCCCATAGCCCTTGGCATCATGGCGGCTGGCGGCATTATACCGGAAAATGCCATCAGTCGATATCTCATTTTGGGGGAATTGGCCTTAGACGGCCGGATCAAGCCTGTGGCGGGCTCTCTCTCCATGGCGATGGCTGCAAGGGCAGCCGGGTTTGCGGGCATCCTTCTCCCGGTCGAAAACCGCTGCGAGGCGTCGGTGGTTGAACATTTGGAGGT
>JAABUA010000038.1 GCA_011389515.1 Desulfobacteraceae bacterium | reverse complement strand
TTATCGGCGCCGGCGCTACCAGCAACGGCTCCATGGACGCCTCCAATATTCTGAAACCGGCCCTGGTCACCGGGGAATTGCGCTGCATCGGATCGACCACGTACGAGGAATTCAAAAACTATTTTGAAAAGGACCGTGCGTTTTCCAGGCGTTTTGAAAAAATCGATATCGCCGAACCGTCGGTCAGCGATACCGTAAAGATCCTGAAGGGTCTGAAATGCTGTTATGAAGAGCACCACGGGATCAAGTATACCGAGTCTTCGCTCAAGGCGGCGGCGGAACTGTCTGCAAAATATATGAACGAGCGGTTTCTTCCGGACAAGGCCATTGATGTTATCGACGAAGCCGGGGTATTGATCCGGCTCAATGGCGGGGCCAACCGCAAGCGGGTACAGCCCGGCGATATCGAGAAGGTCGTGGCAAAGATCGCCCGCATACCGGAACAGCGGGTGAGCGCTTCGGACAAGATGAGCCTCGCGCACCTCTCAGAGCGGCTGCAGGCAAAAATTTTCGGCCAGGACCAGGCCATTGCGTCCATGGTTTCCGCCATCAAGCGTTCGCGAGCCGGCCTTGGCGCACCGGAAAGACCCATCGGCTCATTTCTGTTCACCGGCCCTACCGGTGTCGGAAAAACAGAGGTGGCGCGGCAGCTTTCAAGGATTCTGGGGGTCAAATTCCTTCGCTTCGATATGAGCGAGTACATGGAAAAGCACGCGGTGGCGCGCCTGATCGGCGCTCCCCCCGGATATATCGGCTTTGACCAGGGCGGCCTGCTCACGGACCAGGTGCGTAAAAATCCCTATTCCGTGCTGCTTCTTGATGAAATTGAAAAAGCCCACATCGACATGTACAACATCCTGCTGCAGGTGATGGACCATGCCGCATTGACCGACAATAACGGCAAGGTTGCCGACTTCAGGAATGTTATTCTGATCATGACATCCAATGCCGGCGCCCGTGAGTTGGCAGCCAACGCCATCGGCTTTGGCGCGGGGGTCGAAGATGTTTCCGGAAAAGGGAAAAAAGCGGTGGAAACCTTTTTCAGCCCGGAATTCCGGAATCGTCTCGATGACATTATTTCGTTCAAGCCCCTGACAATGGAAATCATGGAACAGGTGGTCGATAAATTCATCGAGGAACTCCGTCCCCAGCTTGCCGTGAAAAAGGTGGACTTGCGCCTGTCGGCAAATGCAAGGAACTGGCTGGCCAGAAAAGGGCATGATCCACACTTCGGAGCAAGACCGCTTGACAGGGTGATTCAGAAGGAAATCAAGGACGTGCTGACGGATGAAATTCTGTTCGGCAAGCTTGTCAATGGCGGCAGCGTATTTGTAAAAATAAAGGACGACAAACCTTTTTTTACATACAGTTGAAGCAGAAATGCCCATTTTCCGGCTTTCAGACAGAATATCCTTTCCCCCGGCCCATTTTGCGTCCAACAGCGGATTGCTTGCAATTGGCGGGGATTTAAGCGAATCGCGCCTGCTCATGGCATACCGGATGGGTATTTTCCCCTGGTTTTCCGAGGAAGATCCCATTCTTTGGTGGTCACCGGATCCCCGCCTGGTTTTGTTCCCGGCGGAAATAAGAATTACCAGGCGGCTTCGCAGGACCATCGACCAGGGAAAATTCACGGTGACGTCCGATACGGTTTTCAACCAGGTGATTGAGCAGTGCGCGCGTGTCCGTATCGAAAACGGCGAACAGACGTGGCTTATCGATGATATGGTGGAATCCTACACGGGCCTTCACAAGATGGGTTATGCCCATTCCATTGAAACATGGTATGACGGCAGGCTCGCCGGCGGTCTCTATGGTATTTCACTGGGAGGCGTTTTTTTCGGGGAATCGATGTTTACCCGCGTATCCGATGCTTCCAAAATTGCCCTTGCCGCCCTTTGCCGTCATTTGAAAAAGAGGCGATTTGACATGATCGACTGCCAGGTGACCACCAGCCATTTGTTACACATGGGTGCCCGGGAAATTCCCAGGAAACTTTTTCTCAAAAAACTCGAGTCGTCCATGCAGCGATCCACCGATACGGGCCGGTGGAATGTGCGTCTGGACCTGCCTTTTGACGAACCTGTCAAACAAGGAGAAGGCCATTGAGTCAACCGCAGGAAAGAAAATTCGATCTGAAGCATTTCAGGGCGATCAGCAACGCCATTGCGACGTATGAGGATTTCAATCTGCTGGCCACGCACCTGGTTGAAGGCATGTGCAGGACATTCAAGGTCAAGGGAGCCAGCATCATGCTTCTGGATGAAATTGACCAGCAGTTGTTTCGGGTCAGCAGCTACGGCATCAGCGAGACATATGTGGAAAAAGGGCCTGTATGCGCGGAAAAGAGCCGAAGCGCCCTTTGTACGGGAACGCCGGAGATGATCCATGATTTCCAGGTGGATAACAGAGTCCAGTACCCGGAATCCGCTGCAAAGGAAGGGATCGTGTCGATGCTGTCGGTTCCCGTCAAGTTCCGTGAGGCGGTCATCGGCGTTATCCGGATTTATGACGACAAGCAGGTCGATATCAATGAAGAGGATGTTGAATCGCTTTGTGTTCTGGCTGCCCAGCTCGGTGTCCTGATTGAATGCAATGGATTGAAAAATTTTGTCGAGCACATCAAGATGTCCATGGACACACTGCCGCCGAGGGTACGAGGACAGTTGTAATGCCCCGCAGAATTGACGACATTACGGATTTCTTCAATATCGACTATGATGATGAAATTGAAATCGGCGGGCGCTACTACCGGATAACGGGCCACGAAAAAGAACGGCGCTTCGGTATCGAGGATCCGAAATTCTGGGTCAAAAGGGCCATTGACACCGAAAACGGCAGTCGCAAGATTATCAAGTTCGCGTATTTTGAAAGTTTTTACACCACTCTTGGGGGTGTTAAAATCCGGTGCTACCGCAGCCCCGAAAAGGAGGGGCAAGTCCTGGAGTCCATGCGGGGGCATCCCCTGTTCATGCAGGGGGAGGTTTTCAGAGACCAGGAGCAGAACAACATCCGCGTGCTCGATATCGTGCGGGGGACGAACCTTTTCGTCAAGCTGGACAACCTCGTCATGGATCACCGGGAATACTTTGAAAACCTGATGCCGGAGCTTCTGAAGCAGATTCTTCCTTCTTTTGAGGCCATACGCGAACTGCATATGAAAGGATTCCGGCACGGGGATATCCGCAGCGATCACCTTTTGATGGAAAGAAAATCAGGCAACATGATCTGGATCGATTTTGATTATGATTATGACGCCCCTGAAAATCCTTTTGGGCTGGATATTTTCGGCCTTGGCAACATACTGCTCTATACAATTGGAAAAGGGTTCCACGATCTTTACATGATCGCACAGGGGGGCGGCAAGTACGACGGCCTGATTGACCGCATCGATGCAGACGATTTTTCAATCCTGGACAAATCCAGGTTCATGAACCTGAAAAAAATATATCCATACATTCCGGAGCAGCTAAATGACATCCTGCTCCATTTTACAAAAAAATCCCAGGTGTTTTACGAATCCACGGATGAGTTTTTAGACGATCTGAACAAGGCGGTGGCGGCGTATTGCCTTTCATGATGTGATTTGGCTATCAGTCTCGCGAAGCATCCGGTATTTGTGATGCATGACCATAAGCGGGCAGGAGGATATTATTTTGGACAATTCAATTCTTGTTCCCTTAAATGACACGAAGAGCTCCAGGGGCGTAATCGATTTTCTGCTGAATATGCCCTTTACCAAAGACGCGAAGTTCACCCTGGTTCATATATTCCGGAAGCCCAGTTCCGGCGAGGAACTCATGGGAAAGAAATTCATGGCGGAAATGCCCGGCCGGCTGGAAAAAATGCTTCATGATACGAAAAGCCGCCTCGTGGCGGAAAAGGGTTTTGATCCCGACAACATCCGGATCGAGCTCGTGGACAAGGGGTATCCATCGGTATCCGAAGGCATTATCGACTATTTCAAGCAGGGAAATTTCGATATGGTCGTTATCGGCAGAAAGCAGATGTCAAAATCGGAAGAGTTCGTACTTGGAGATATCAGTATCAAGCTGATCCGAAACCTGCCAAAGGCATCAGTACTCGTGGTGAAGACCGGCTGAGGGGGCTATTTTATTCCAAGCCCCGCTTTTCTCTTACAAAATCCATCCCCTCGAAGCACTCCTCCACATTGTCATAATACCATGCGCCCGTATCAATCCCGCTTTCACGGATCACGGTGATCGTATGCCCGACGCCGCCTGGCAGGTATTCCAGGTTGGGGGCCAGGTAAATGAACCCCGCAACCAGGAATACGGCTATGGCCAAACGCATGATGCGTTTTTTAAGAGGTGCCGGGGACGGTCTTTCGTCCCCGGCAGTTTGTCGTTTTTGGTTGTACAACGTTTATGCCCCATTGTTTTCTATTATGCACCGGCCATAAGCTGGTCCGTAATATTTCTGAAGATAACCATGAACATCAGCCATGCAACGAACAGGGTGAGCAGCAGGTTGAAGCTCTGGCCGCAAACATAGAGAATAAGGGGTTTGCCGCCGCGCAGGGGCTCTTTAAGCTCGCGGTAATTAATACTCAGGCCGATGCTGACGAAAGCCAGCGCGAAGAACCAGCCGCGGAAGCGGTTGGCCCATGCCAGAACACCATCGCTGACCATGGCGTTGCCCCAGTCCGGGGAAACGGCGCCCTGCATGATGGAGAAAATGATGGAAGCACCGATAAAACCCAGGATGAACTTGGGAAAACGGTACCAGATTTCATAGAGCGCGCCGGCTGCGGTGAACTTCATGGGGGTTGTGCCATCAACCGCACATGCCCGCTCCGGTTCCACCTTGAGGCACCAGTAGGCCGCGACGCCAAAGGCGATGACTCCGATCATGATGTTCTGGATCATCTTGATGGTCGCAGCGACATACATTGCTTCCATGCCGATCAGCTCGCCCGCGGCGACGACCGACCCGGTGTTGTCAACCGTTCCGCCCAGCCACGCACCGGCCAGCACGGGATGCATGCCGGTTACATTGGCGATCAGCGGCAGCACAAAAATCATTATGGCCACAAATATCATGGACATGCCGATGGCCAGGGTAAGCTCCTCTTTCTTGGCCCGGCTGGCGGCGGCCGATGCAATGGCCGCGGAAACGCCGGATACGCACATGTCGGAGGAAACGGTGATATTAAGCTCCTTGGACGGCACCTTGATAACATTCTGGCCGAACCAGAAGGTTGAAATCAGGACAATGGGGGTGACCACCCACGTGACAAATATGCCGGGGATACCGATCAGGGCGATCTGCCCGAACAGGATGCGCGCACCCAGCAGAACCAGGCCGGTCTTGATGAAAAATTCCGTCTGGCCCGCTGATTTAAGAAATTTCGGCACGCCGACGGTATTGGAGATGATCAGCCCGAGCGCCAGCGCCCAGAGGACATAGGAAAGCCCGATCGCTTTCAGGGTGGCCTGGTTGGATATCAGGTAGGCCAGCGCTGCCATGACGAAGATGATCGGAAAACCGGTAAAGAACTCGCGCAGGTTTATGCCGATGAACCGTGCACCGATGGCGAAAAAGACCATCATTATTATGCCCAGAACAATAAGGCTCGGTATGAGATTGTAGGCCTTGGCATTGGCGGCGCTTTTGGCTTTTGAATCGGCGGATCGGGCCTGGCGCCAATCAGCAATGGCTGCGCGGGCTTCATCGTTTAACTCCCTGTTTTCAAAATTGGCGGCCCTGGCAGCATTTTCTGCTGCCTCCGCCCTTGCCCGCACCTCGGCAAGCCGCATCTGGGTCTCTTCATACCGGGGCGCCGCGGCCGCCCTCTTGGCGGCGGCATCTTCTTCGCTCATATAAACCGAGCGGATGGGATTGGTATTCCATCCCTTGGGCCGGTCGGTCAGGTTGTAAATCGTGGCGGTCAAGCCCTCTTTTCTGGCCTGGACGCTTTTTAGTTTGGCTTCGGCCTCGATATAGGCAATCGTGCGAAAACCGGCTTCCTCCATTTCCTGATTCATTACGGCACGGTGTTCCGGAAGCTTTTCCACCGGGGGCTTCCACGTGAAAATAAAAAACAAGGCAATTATGAACAAGAGACCGGCCAGCCATATCGCCCACCAGTCTTCCGTCTTGTACATCTGCTGCCACATGCTGACCCGGGTTTCCGTTACAACATTCTCCAGGGATTCATTTTCAGCCATGCTGTCGACTCCTTTGTTATGGGTTTTTGTTTTTTATACTGCTGTCTGTTTTTTTTTTGCCATTACTTGTTTTTTTTATTTGGGCCGTTTTTTGCATCAGTCAATAATATGGGAGAAAATTACAGGCTCCGTATAACCGACATGACTAAAGCAATAGTTGGGCCATAATGATCAATTTTTTTAAAATTAATATATTTTCAGATAGTTATATTTGAAGCACCGATTATTTTTGCTTTCTGGAAAATCCGAATCCAGGCGTATCTGCCAACCCGGGTTTGCATCTCGTGGCGGTTCTGTGCCGCCGTATGAATCTGCTTTGTGGATGCTGGCCGGCGTTTCCGGATGCAAATATACGTTTGCATTGGTGCTAACTTCAGGCTACACTTATTCAAAAATGAATCGATATGAGGATTACAACCGGTTATGAATACGTTGAAAAACACGTCAAGCGCCCCGTTTGACCCCGATCCGGATCAAAGCCCCGGTCAGACGGATGAAGGACAAGTGAAATTCGCCAATTTTTCGTTGAGCCTTCGCCTGAAGTTTCTTATGGGTACGGCTTTTATCCTGCTGGTGGTCTGTTTTTTAAGTGCGCTTCTGATTTATCAGAGAGAAAAGCGGCTTCTTGAAAACTCCGCTTACAGGGAAACGCGGCTGGTTCTGGAAGCAGTTGAGGCCAGTCGAAAATATATCCGGGAAAACCTCCGCCCAAAAATGCGGGAACGTTTCGGGGCGGATTACTTCATGCTGGAAGCCATGTCCACGTCCTACGTGGGCCGTGAGGTAATGGATCGGTTCCAGGATATCCTTCCGGAATACGATTACCGGCGCGTATCCATCAACGCCCGCAATCCTGCCTCCGAAGCCAATGCTACGGAAAGGGCCATGATCGACCATTTCCACGAAAATGGAAACCAGGACAACTGGGTCGGCATGATGAATGTCAAGGGAGAAGCATATTACATGCGCTTTCAGCCCGTTTACTTCAAAGAGTCCTGCATGTCGTGCCACGGAGACCCGGCGGACGCACCGGCGGAACTTATCCAGCTGTATGGGAGCGAAAAAGGGTTCGGCAAAACCGCAGGTGAGATTGCGGGCCTGACCGCCGTGAATATTCCTGTGGAAAGCGCTCTTGCGGGGATACAGGAAAAAGCCACATCGGTTTTTCTGGTGGTGCTGTTGGGCGTGTTCGGTTTCTACATGGTGCTGATGGTTTTCTTTAACCGGGTGGTCATCAATAACCTTCGCGGCGTGTTAAATCTCTTTAAGGGCGAGGTGGAGGAAAGTGAAATCTCATCGGTTATTCCAAAGGAAAGCACCGGCGATGAACTTGGAGAGTTGTCGAGGGCCGCAAGCGTGATGGCCGATCATCTGCGGCGGACAAGAAAGCAGTTGGAGAATTACGCCCAGGATCTGGAGGTCAAGGTCGACCAGCGGACTCGGGATCTTCAGAAATCCGGCCAGCTCTTAAAAGAGAAGGTGACGGCCCGGAACAAGGAGCTCAACGCATTAAACGCCATTGCGGAGTTAACGACACGGGCAAAAGGGCTGGCCGACATCTGGCCCGATGCCATATCCCGCACGCTCGACTTGATCCCCGCGGCAGGCGCGGCCATTTATCTTCATGATCCCGAAAACAACCGCCTTTTGCTTGCATATCGGGAAAATGCGGATCATCTTTCCCATGAAGTGCGATGTCTTGAAGAAAGTGCACCACCCGGGGAGAATCAGTACAATGCGTCCTTTTTCGCTTCCATGTGCAAAGCCATGAATGGGGAGATGCACGGGTTCATATCGCCCAGCTACGGCCATTGTCTGAATATTCCGCTGGAGTGCCGCGGCAAGGTGCTGGGCGTCATGGGTTTTACAGATGTAAACCTTGCCGATGTCTCCGATGAGCAGCAGGCGCTTTTGCGCTCCATAGGCAAGCAGATCGGCATTGCTCTGGAGAGCCTCTCCGGACTGCAGAAGCTTATCCAGAGCAAGGAGTTGCTCCAGTCTGTTTTCGACGGCATCACCGATCTGGTCATCCTCCTGGACAAGGATTACCGGATCAAAATGGTCAACAAAGGATACCTGGAGCAATATGATGTGAATCCAGAAGATGTTTTGGGAGAGCCCTGCTACATGGTGCATGCCGGCCTGAAAAACCCTTGCCCTCATTGCGACCTGGATCGGGTATTGAAGGAAAAACTGCCGGTTAGCGCTGAAAAACAGTGCGACAGGGGGAAAATTCACCTGGTGCACTATTATCCGGTGTTTGATGAAAACGGAGAAATCCAAAGCATCATCCGCTATTCCCGCGACATAACCCAGCAGAAAAAAGTGGAGCAAAAAATACAGTATACAGAAAAACTGGTCGCAATGGGGCAGCTTGCCGCCGGAGTGGCCCATGAAATCAATAATCCGCTGGGCATCATGCTGTGCTACGTAGATCTTCTGAAACGGCAGTTGTCGGATTTTCCCCAGGGACTCAAAGACCTGCACACCATTGAAAAGCAGACCCTGAACTGCAAGCGTATTGTAACCGACCTGCTGCAGTTTGCCCGCGGCGAGGAAAGCGTGAAAAATGCCATTGATTTGAACCGTGTTGTAAACGAGGTGGCCGGTATATTCAGCCACCAGTTTAAAAAACAGAAAGTATGGCTGCACCTGGATCTTGACAGTGAACTGGTGGATATCCGGCTGGATACGAACAAATTCAGGCAGGTCCTTGTGAACCTTCTCATGAATGCGCTCCAGGCCATGGAGGGGTCCGGACATATCCGAATCGCGACCCGATATCATTACGACCAGAAAACTGCGGTCATAACAATTTTGGATGATGGGCCCGGTATGCCCGTTGAAATCCAGAACAGGATTTTCGACCCGTTTTTCTCCACCAAGAAAACCGGTGAGAGCACCGGACTCGGCCTGTCTGTGAGCTACGGGATCATACAGGAACATGGCGGTGAAATCACCGTCAACTCGGAACCCGGAAAAGGCACGGAATTTGTCATTGTTCTGCCCGTTGAAGGGCCTGAGGGGAGTGTGTAATGGCCGGCCTGCAGATACTCATTGTAGACGATGAAAAAGATATGCTCCATGGGCTTGAACGGATTTTGTCCTATGAGCTGGAAAATGTGGATATAGCGGTTTCGGAAAGCGCGTATAAGGCGGCGGACCTGATCCGGCAGAACCGGTATGATCTCATCCTGATGGACGTCTGCATGCCGGAAATGGACGGCAGCGAACTCATGCAAACGGCGCAGCAGATCGATCCCCAGGCCACCATCATCATGATGACCGCATACGGCTCCATCGAAATGGCTGTAATGGCCATTAAAAACGGGGCGTATGACTTCATTACCAAGCCCTTTGACATCCCCCATCTCGTGCGCCTGCTCAAGAAAGGCCTGGAGCGCAACAACCTGATACGGGAAAACGAAAACCTCAAGGAAAAAGTTTCCGGCCAATCACCGATCCGGGACTTTGTGGGCAAAAGCCTTCCCATGCAGCGGCTCTACGAGACGATCCAATCCTTGGCGGATACGGACTACGCAGTGCTGATCCGGGGGGAAAGCGGAACTGGAAAGGAGCTTGTGGCCAGGGCCGTTCATGCCCTGAGCGGGAGAAGCAAGCGCAGCCTGGTAACCGTCAATTGTCCCGCCATACCGGAGCATCTCCTGGAAAGCGAACTGTTCGGACACAGGAAAGGGGCTTTTACCGGTGCATTGAGCGATCACAAGGGTCTTTTTGAGCAGGCGGACGGATCGAGCCTTCTTCTGGATGAAATTGCCGATATTTCGGTCCCCGTGCAGACAAAACTGCTACGGGCCCTGCAGGAACAGGAAATACGCCCCCTTGGAAGCACCAGGACACTTACTGTAAATGTACGCATTCTTTCGACCACCAACCAGAACCTGGAAGAAAAAATCAGGAACAAAAGCTTCCGGGAAGACTTGTTTTACCGGCTGAACGTGGTAACCGTGGCCACACCCTGCCTGCGGGAGATCTCGGAGGATATCCCCCTTCTTGTCCATCATTTGGCCCGCCGGGTGATTGATGAGCTGGAAATGGATCCCATAAACATCAGCACCCCGGTCCTGGAAAACCTCATGCGGCGCGAATGGCCCGGCAATGTCCGCCAGCTTCAGAATTTCGTGAGAAGATTGATAGTTTTTTCCAATGGCACCGAGATCGGCATGGCCGACCTCGCGGTCGTGGACAGCCAGGATATGGCGGAAAAAACCTATGAAATGCCTGTAAAAGACATGACAGTCGATGCCGCCGGCGGCATCGAACAGTACACGGATGCCAAAAACAAGGTTTTGCACGCGTTTACAGAAGGCTACGTCAGAAAGATACTCGAAAAGACCGGCGGGAATATCAGCCACGGGGCAAAACTGGCGGGCATGAGCCGGGTTGCCCTGCAGAAGATCCTTCGCCGCATGGACATCGATCCGGAGATTTTCAGGAACAGCGAATAAGCCTTGATGGCTGCCGACGAGCTTGTCGGAACAATCGAAATCGAATAAAATTGGGCTGTTTTTCTCGCTGGTGTTGATGTTCATAATGCCGGGTATTGTATGGCTCGGTAGAAAGCCCAAGATCAAGGCGCGCATCATTTCCCGTAATTGAGCGTACTGGTCGTACGTGAAATTTCGGGGGAGGATGCGCAACGCAGATATTGGGATTTCTACCGAGCCATCAACCGCTCTTTATGGCAGAAAACCACGAACCGGTCGTTCCTCGCCCACCCCATCGTCATTCCGATGCTGTCGGCCAGCTCCACCGCGAGCGCCGTGGGGCGCGATACGCCCACGATCAGCTCGATGCCCGCACGTGCAGCTTTCTGCACCAGCTCGTAGCTGAGCCTCGATGACATGAGGGCAAACACCGCCTTTTCAATGCCGTTTGTCATGAAAGCCTTTCCGATCGCTTTGTCCAGGGCATTGTGGCGCCCTACGTCTTCAGCATGGGCAATGGCCGACATTTCACTGTCAAATATCACGGATGCATGGGATGCGTGGGTTTTTTTGTAGATGGCCTGGTAATCCTGGAGCTTGTCCACGCATGCGCTGATTTTTTCGATGGCAAACCGCGTCTTTATCGGAAGCGGAGAGAGGATCTGCTGCAGGTCATTGATCACTTCCTTCCCGCAGATCCCGCAGCTTGTCTGGCTGACAAAGCCCTTTCTCTCCAGGATGCCGGCGACTTTCTTCCGCCGGTTTTCCGTAAGGGTCACGGTCGCCACGTTGGTGCCTTCTTCATCGCAAAAACCGATGGTGGCGAAGTCGCCGGGTGTTTCCACGACGCCTTCCGCCAGGCAGAACCCGGCAACATGAGCGATTTCATCGCCGGGGGTGCGCATGACAACGGAATAGGGGTTTCCGTCGATCCGGATGGAGAGGGGCTCTTCCACGATGAGCGTCTGCTTTCCGGCCGACCACGCGCCGTTTTCAAAAACCGCGATGTCTCTGGACAGGGTGTCTTCTTTCATGGCCTGTTGTTATCGTTTGGGGTTGAAATGACCTCTTCAGCGTGTATTGCTGATCAGAAAAATCCCGTAGGTCGCCCGGAAATTCGGCAGAAACCGGGTAATTTTGCCGCTCCGGTAATAATTGTCCGAATCGATGGCCACTTCCTTGTCGATGGTAAAGCCCACGCGGTTGGCAAATTCACGGAAATCCCGTATGGAGAGGATCCGGATGTTGGGGGTATCATACCACTGGTAGGGCAGCTGGGGCGTCATCGGTGCAATACCATGGAAAAGCACTTGAAAGCGGATGTGCCAGTGTCCGAAATTCGGAAAGCTGACAATGACTTTGCTGCCGATACGCATCATTTCTTTGATCAGGTCCAGGGGCTCGTAAACCTGCTGCAGGGTCTGGCTTAGAACGACGTAATCAAAAGTGTTGTCCGGATAATCGATGATCTCCTCGTTGATGTCTCCCTGGATGACCGAAAGCCCCTTTTCAATGCAGGCGGCCACCCGCTCCTCCACAATCTCGATGCCGGTTTCCCGGATATTCTTGTATTTCTTGAGATAATGCAGCAGTTCCCCCTCACCGCAGCCGAGTCCGATCACCCGTGAACCGGGCGTAATCCACGAAGCGATAACCTGCAAATCAAAGCGAAGATCTTCCTTTTTATTTTGCGTCATTGTAAACACTTTCCAGAAAACCTTTCACAAGGTTGGTCAATCGTTGGCTCGGCAGCAGAAAGGCGTCATGCCCCCACTCGGCTTCCACTTCGCAGAAGCTCACGTTGAGGCCGCTTTTCTTCATGGCCTTTACCATGTCCCGGCTCTGGTAGGTGGGATACAGCCAGTCGGACGTAAAGGACACGACCATGAACCTGGCTTTTGCCCCGGAAAACGCCTGTATGCCGGAGCCGCTGGCGTCGTTGCGCGTGATATCGAAATAATCGGCGGCCTTGGTGATGTAGAGAAACGAATTGGCGTCGAACCGTTCCACGAACTTGGCCCCCTGGTGCCGGAGGTAGCTCTCCACCTGAAAATCGGCTTCGAAGTTAAAGGAAAAATCGTCCTTGTCCTGAAGCCGTCGACCGAATTTACGTCGTAGCGCCTCATCCGACAGGTAGGTGATATGGCCGATCATGCGTGCCACGGAAAGCCCCAGGTTCGGCTTGATGCTTCCATAGTAGTCGCCGTTGTTCCAGTTGGGGTCGGCGACAATTGCCTGCCGGGCCACCTCGTTGAACGCGATGGCCAAAGCCGAGTGCCGCATGGTGGTTGCCAGAGGGATGGCGGATTTGACCATGTCCGGGTATTGGATGGTCCACTGGAGAAGCTGCATTCCTCCCATGGACCCACCGATCATGGACAGAATCTGCTTGATGCCCAGATGGTCCATAAGTGCTTTTTGCACGCCAACCATGTCGGCGATGGTGACGAACGGAAACCGCATGCCGTAGGGTTGACCGGTTTCCGGATTGATGGAGGAGGGGCCTGTTGTTCCCATGCAGCCGCAAAGCACGTTGGAGCAGACGACAAAGTATTTGTCGGTATCGATCCCTTTGCCCGGTCCGATCATATTGTCCCACCAGCCCGGCTTGTCGTCCGCTTCCGCGTAGTAGCCCGCAGCATGGGAGTCGCCGGTCAGGGCGTGAAGCACCAGTATGACATTGCTTTTGTTTGCATTCAGCTTCCCGTATGTTTCATAGGCGACGGTGATGGGGCCGAGCTTCGCCTTGCTGTGGAGCCCCATTTCATCGGGCGGCTCCGCAAAGGTGAAATATTTCTTTTCCACCAGGCCGACGGTTTTGCCGTCTGCATCATGTGCAATGTATTCGCTCATCTATCCACTTGTTTGCATTTGGTTTTTTCGATTTCGATCGTCCAACAAAAAGAGTGAACGCAAATTCTTCCGTATGAAAGCCATTATAAAACAAAGGGGGGATTTTTCAATCCCCCCTCGTGGTTATTGCTTATACATGATAAGCGTATTTAATTCAACTGAAATATCAGGCAAGCTCCCGCCGTTCGGCCATGTCGACCAGTTTGCGTTCGCGCGCCTTGTCAATGCCAAGGGCCTTTCTCTTTTTGTCGATGTGGGCGATCATCATCTTGGCCATTTCATGAGGATCTTTTGCAAATCCCCATTTGCCCAGGCCTTCTTTCTCAAGCCCTTCAAAGAGGTGCTTGTGGAAGGCCGTATCTTCCACGATGGGGAAGGTCACACCGAACACCGTGTAGACGCCCGAGGCCACAAAGTACTGGCCGATGCAGATGGCCTTCTCGCTCATGTACTCCGGCGCACATCCGGCAACCGGAAGATCTGCAAGGGATTCACCCAAACCGCCGACCTTTACCATCTCGGATGCCGCAATCAGGATCCGGCTGTTGTCCACGCATGCGCCAAGGCCCAGTACGGGGGGCATTCCAACGGTTTCGCAGACTTCGCGGAGTCCGTCACCTGCCAGGTAGGCCGCCTCGGGTGTGAGCAGGCCGGCCTTGGCAAGGGCGATCTGCGAACAGCCGGTCTGAAGCACGAGGACGTCGTTTTTGATCAACTCTTTTACCAGTTCAACATGGGAGTAGTCCTGCTTCACCCTCGGGTTCGTACACCCAACGACACCAGCGACACCCCGGATACGTCCGTTGATGATATTGTCGTTCAGTGGTGTGTAGCTGCCGCGGAAGGACCCGCCGAGCATATAGTTGATGTATTCATAGGAAAATCCGTGAATACTCGTGTTCTTGGTCTTGGGGATCTGCACCGGGTGCTTCCGCCCCTTGAACCGGGATATGGCCTTGATCACGATTTCATCGGTGGTGTCAAGGGGTTTGTCCTCGTGGAACTCCAGGTGGTCGCACCCTTCGATCTTGCACCGCGGGTTGGTCGTGAACATGTAAGTGTCATAGCACTTGGCGACTTTGATGAGCCCCTGCTGAATGCACTGGATGTCCACGGCAAATGCATCCACCGCGCCGGTTACCAGTATTGCTTCGGTAGAGCTGAAGTTGCCCGCATGGGGAATTCCGTGCCGGGAAATCATTTCAAGTCCGGAGCAGCACATGCCGACCAGGTTGATGCCGGCGGCGCCCGCTGCCTTGGCCGCCTCGGCCAGGGCGGGGGAGTTCACCGACGCAATCATGGACTCAAAAAGGTTCGGTTCATGACCATGGACGATGATGTTCACCTCGTTTTCCTTGAGCACGCCCATGTTGACTTCCGTGGCGACCGGTACCGGTGTGCCGAAAAGGATATCGGATATTTCCGTGGCCACCATGGACCCGCCCCATCCGTCGGAAAGCGCCGTCCGTGAGCACTGGGTGGTGATGTTCTTGTAGTCCTGGTCCACGCCCATATGGGTCCGGTGCATCATTTCCATGATTTCACGCATGGCCCCGCGGGGGACGATTCCCAGTTTCCGCCATGTCTCCAGCGTCTTGGGCGGTACGCGTTTGGCAAAGGGAATCTCGCCTTCCACCTGGGTATAGGTACGCTCCAGTTCGGCATAGAGTTCCTTTGCGATGTCCTCAATGGACTTGCCTTCTGTTTCAATGTCTACGGATTCGGCAACGCTGATGAGCTTTTCCGTATCTTTGATCTTGTACTCAGTGATCTTTCCGGAGATCACTTCGCGGAAAATGTCGAGCATCACCATCCCGTGGTCGGTATGGGCGGCCCCCCCGGCGGCGATCATGCGGCCGAAGTTTCTGGCCATGATCGTGTCGATGGTCGCACCACAGACCCCGACCTTTCCGTAGGGGTCTTTCGAATTCATCCGGCAGGGTCCCATTGCGCAATGCTTGCAGCACGCGCTGTCTGCGCCGATGGGACAGGCTTTCATGGTTGCGGCCCGGTCAAAGCCGAGCACGACGCCTTCCCTTCTGGCCTTTTCAATCATCTCCCCGGTTGATTCACAAATGGTGAGATCTTTAACGTCCGGGAGTTTGTCCTTATCTTTCAGCTTATCCATATAATCCTCCGTGTGTTTAAATGAATTTACGACAGCCCACAACATAACACTGGTTACAAAACATACAAGAAATGTGCCATCGGACAGATCGGCACGGCTTATGCAATAATCATAATCACGATTACCGACGATGTCACAATATGGAGGAAAAAAATGCTGAACCTTGAACAACTCAAGAAACGACCGGAAATCATTAACGATATTGACTGGGAAATGACCCCTGAAGAAGCAGTGCGGCTCTATCTGGAATGGGGCAACAACTGGGTCCATGACAAATATGTCATCCGTCACGATACGGATGTTTCCGTCTATTTTACGGTGTATGCTTGGGATGACCCGCCCGTGATCTACCTGATCCGGAGAGACATGAAAGGGGCGGAGGAACTCGCCGTGATTGCAATGCCCGAATCGGTAAAGCGGCGTTTTCTGGATGCAACTGGGGGCAACAAGGGGGTGTACGCCCTGGATGACGATATAAAAATGTGGCTGCAATCGCAGTTTGAGACAATGCAGTAAAAAAATGTATCGATTATGAATTGGTGATACATTATTGTATCATATTTTCGTCGGTACATACGGCGCTGGTTTTCACCCCTTTCGTTCGCGCCGCAAAAATTTGATCAACCCTGGCAAATATATAATGAAAAGACAGGTGTGTTATGAATGTGAAAGCCAAATCGCCAAATCGCCTGAAAGATGAAAAAAGCCCGTACCTGCTCCAGCATGCGGAAAACCCTGTGGACTGGTACCCGTGGGGGGAGGAGGCATTTGAAAAGGCCAGAAGCGAAGACAAGCCGATACTGGTTTCCATCGGGTATTCCACCTGCCACTGGTGCCATGTCATGGCGAACGAGTCCTTTTCCGATCCGGATACGGCAGCCGTAATGAACCGGCATTTCGTTAATATAAAGGTGGACCGGGAGGAGCGGCCGGACATCGATACCATCTATATCTCTGCCGTTTCCGCCATGACCGGGTCTGCCGGCTGGCCATTGAATGTTTTTCTTACCCCGGACGGCCGGCCGTTTTACGGCGGAACCTATTTCCCGCCCACGAGGCACGTGAGTCCGTCCTGGCGGGAGATCCTTACCGCAATCGCCGAAGCATACGGTGATTCGGCGAAACGAAAAGAACTGCTGCAGTCTGCCGACAAGATCACCGGCCTGCTTAAGAATTACCTGGACGGTGATGTGCCGGCGCATCAAAAAGAGCGGCCCGGCCTGAAACTACTCGATCCGGCCGTGGATGCCATCTCCGAATTGTATGACGCCAAATACGGCGGGTTCAGCAAGGCGCCGAAGTTTCCCATGCCGCCGATGCTTTCTTTTCTGCTGTTTTACAACCGGTTTGCTTTTCATGTGAAAAAGGATTTTTCCAAAGGGCAGGAAGCCCTGAACATGGCCGTCCGTACCCTTGAAAAAATTGCGGCTGGTGGCATCCATGATCATCTGGGCGGTGGTTTTCACCGGTATGCGACAGATGAACGCTGGCATGTGCCTCATTTTGAAAAAATGCTCTATGACAATGCCCAGTTGATTCGCCTTTACGTGGAAGCATATGACATGACCGGAAACAAGGCGTTCGCATCTGCAGCCAAAGACGGCCTTGCATATATCATGCGGGACATGACCCATCCGGACGGGGCGTTTTATTCGGCGGAAGACGCGGACAGTGTTTATGTCGACCTGACAGGAGAGCCTTTGGATGACGCAAAGGGCAGAAAAAAGGCCGAAGGCGGTTTTTATGTGTGGCATCATGATGAAATCATGAATATTTTGAGAATAGAACAGAAAAAAGAGGTCTTTGACATTTTTGCCTTTTACTACGGCATACAGCCCGAAGGAAACGTAGCGCACGATCCGTTGGGCGAGTTTACCGGTAAGAATATTCTCCACCGGGTTCGCACGGTCCAGGATGCTGCAAAGCACTTCGGCCTGACGGAGCGGGAAATCGAGCAGGCGCTCTCAGGCGCGCGCGAAACGCTGTTTTTGGCCCGCAACCACAGGCCGAGGCCCCACTTGGACGACAAGGTTCTCGTGGAGTGGAACGGGCTCATGATCTCGGCCTTTGCTGCGGCCTACAGGGTTTTTGGAGACAGGAAATACCTTTCTGCAGCAGAAGCGGCAATTTCGTTTATCCATGAGAACATGTACGAAGACAACATGTACGAAAATGAAAATATCCCGGAACTCTACAGACGGTGGCGGGACGGCGAGAGAAAGATTCCCGCAATGGCCGCAGATTATGCGTTTCTCATTCAGGGGCTGCTGGATGCCTACGAAGCCGGCTTTGACGCATCCCACCTTGGCTGGGCGGTTTTGCTTGCCGGTGAAATGAGCAAACGCTTTTTTGATCAAAAGCAGGGAGGATTTTATACCACCGGCGACGGGCAGGACCCGCACCTGCTTTTAAAGGCAAAAGATCCCATGGACAATGTGATGCCTTCGGTGGACGCGGTGGCGGTAATGAATTTCATCCGTCTTTACCGGTATACGGGAAACAGGGATTTTTTTCAGGCGGCCGACCGGACGCTGGCAGCGGCTGCAGATCGGATGGAAAAGCATCCGTCCGCCGTGCCGTCCATGATTGCGGCCCTGGGCGTCAGCCGGCTTACCCACGCGGAGGCAGTTGTGGTGGGAAGCATGGATTCGGAGGAGGCGGACGTCCTGGCGGACGTCATTCACGCATACCCCCGGGAAGCCATCAGCCCCGTGTGGATTGACGGCACGGAAACCCGGGAGATGCTCTCTGTGTATATGCCGCATGTCAAAGACATGACCGCTAAAGGAAACCGGCCCAGGGTGTTTGTCTGCTTTGACCGGACATGTCATGAGCCGGTGTCCGATTTGGAAATGCTTGAAAATTTGCTGGAAACGGCGTTTGAATCACCCTTGCAGGATTTTTTGTAACGGATAATGAAAGGAGTTTTGCCATGTCAAAGAAACGGTATCATGTCAAGTCGGGTTGCCCGCAGTGCGGGTGCACTTTTACCACGGTACTGAGCCATGAGGAGATGATCGAAAGATACGGTGATGTGCCGAATATTGAGCTTGAATGCTCGGAATGCATGGCAAAGTATACCCAAAAAACCGAGGAGGCATGCCCGGAGTGGGCGGCTGATTGCAAATCCTGACCATTGAAAAGGAGGAAGAGAAGGCACTTGTTTGTTAGATTTCATTTTGGCGGTAAATCGCATTTTTGAGTAAACCCTTAACAAAAAAAAACGGAGGTATCGTATGGATTCAAAAGATTTTTGCAATTCTATGGCAGCTGAACTGACAGCCTGGAAGGCCAAGCTGTTTGACGTGGTCGCAAGAACCGATAAAATGGGCACCGCGGAAAAGGACAAGGTCTGGGAATACTTCAATGAGATGAAGATCATCATCCAGGATTTGGAAGACAAGGTCGATTCTCTTCGCACGGAATGCCCGTCCGATTGGAGTCCTCAGAAGAAACAGATAGAGGATGCCCATGTGGATGTCCGCTCCAAGTACGCAGAAACGATGGAATATATAGGGAAGGCAGCCCCGGTGTCTGTTCCGGGCTAACATTGTCATTTGTCCTCCCTGCGGACGAAAAAGGACGCGGGGAGGACCGCTTTACCCATAGAAGCGCTTTAGAACAGAAGCGTCCACGCCCGCGTAAAACAGCCCTGAAAGCAGGTTGTTGCGGACAATGCAGTACACCAGCCCCTGGGTTTCCCACCGCCTTGCGCTTGTTCGAACGGGTTTTTTGATCAGCGAAATGGTGTACCCGCCTTTTTTCAGCCGCCGCATCATGTCCAGATCTTCCATGATCGGTATTTTGGCATACCCCCCGATGCGCGCAAAAACGCTTTTCCGGATGAATAGGGCCTGGTCGCCGTAGGGGATTTTGACCAACGCCGAGCGGAAATTGGCCCAGGTCTCGATCCACCGGTAAATCCGTTTTTTGTTGTCAATGCCCAGAAAAAAAGCGCCGCCTGCAATATGGGGCGCGCAGCAAACATCCAGAACGGCTCTTATCCCGTCTGCCGGAAGGCGCGTGTCGGCGTGAACGAACAATAAAATTGCGCCGGATGCGGCTGTTGCCCCCGCGTTCATCTGGGGACCGCGCCCGCAGGGGCCTGTCATCGTTTTTACCGTATCCGAATGCGCGATGTCTCTGATGGTCGATCCACCGGGATCGCCGTCAACAATAATGATCTCCGTGAGAATATCCCCGGATACATCTGCCAGATGCGCGATCGTCCGCTGGATAATTTCGGTTTCATTGAGCACCGGCACAATAATGGTCAAACGAGGGACGTTCATGAAAGGACGCGTTTCCTGTTTTTTTGCATGCAAAAAGAAAATTTTTTTCAAGACAGCGCTGGTTCGGCCGTTACCGGCAGCATACCATCCCGTACATCATAAATCAACGTTGGCCCACGCACAGCAGCGTCTTTCATCTGAAATGGGCATATTCTCACATTAATCAAAAAATCAGGCGGTTGATTTTCAATCGGTTTGCCATTATTTTTATTTATTAGTTTGATAAGCGCGCAATGGATCAGAGTCCTGAAAATGGGGCTGCAACCAATAAGGGTGACAATTCATGTTTTACGACATTGCTTTTTACGCTTCTTTGCTGATTTTCTTCATTGGCATCGGCTATCGCTTCTGGACCTGGTTTACCCGGCGGGTAGGGGACGTGGCCTATGAACAGAAAAGCACGGATCGTATCATCGGCGCGGTCAAGGGGCTCTTTTCCCTGGTGTTCAGCCTGCAGCTCTTTTACATGATAAAGGATTTCTTCCTCAATATTCTTTTTCAGTGGCAGATCCTCCGGGAAAATTCCGCGCGGTGGGCAATGCATATGCTCATTTTTGCCGGGTTTATGCTTTTGTTTTTCCTCCACGCCATTGACGACACGTACAGCCATCCATGGATCGACGGCTATC
Source organism: Desulfobacteraceae bacterium (assembly GCA_011389515.1). Taxonomy (GTDB): domain Bacteria; phylum Desulfobacterota; class Desulfobacteria; order Desulfobacterales; family Desulfosalsimonadaceae; genus B1SED10-16. The sequence goes on along the minus strand of JAABUA010000038.1, from coordinate 7,917 downwards.
TTTCAACAATGAACCCCTACCTGTTTCTGCGCAACCTTGGCGCTTTCATGGTGATCGCCGGGCTCGTCATCGCCGTTTACAGGCGAATGACCATTGCCAGGCTTAGAAAGCTCACATACGCCATGGACCGCTATGCCATCGGCATATTGGCCATCATTATCATCAGCGGCGTTCTCCTGGAAGCCAGCAAGATCGTTTCCCACAGGGCATTTGAGGACATGGCCCAAACCTATGCCCATCCGGCCATGGAAATCGCCGATTACGAAAACGACCCGGAGCTTGCAGCCCTGATGGTCTACTGGCAGGAAAATTACGGCGTGGTGTTTCCCGACCGGCTCGATCCCGATCCGGAAACACTGGCGCTTGGCTCTGAATTAAACGAGGTGTTTGCCTGCTCCTCATGCCATTCGCCGGCTTCTTCTGCGTTTGTATCCTACGGCACCGCAAAAATCATATCGCCGGTTGCAAATACCTTCACCGCTGCCGGTGCGGCAACCTTTTTCTGGTACATCCATGTGCTGGCCTCCTTTATCGGCCTGGCATACCTTCCCTTCAGCAAGTTTTTTCATATATTTTCAACGCCCGCACGGCTGCTCTCCTCCGGCAGGAGGGATGCTTCGCCCGGTTCCCTGTCGCCGTCACCGGCCAATATCGCCACCCGCCGGGCCATGGAGCTGGATGCCTGCATGCACTGCGCCAACTGCAGCCTCACGTGTTCGGTCGGGCCTGTTTTTGAAGTCATGACGAACCCGGCCATCCTTCCTTCGGAAAAAATGGGCGATTTGCGGCGGATGGTATTAAACCGGACCCTGCCGACAAAAGAATTGCTTCGCATATCAGAGGGGGCCCACATATGCACCAGCTGCAACCGCTGCACCACCGTCTGCCCGGCCGGTATCAATCTCCAGGACCTGTGGTTCGCCATCCGCGAAGAGCTGGCCCGCCGGGGCTATCCCGAACCCTATGTGCAGGCCATGCAAAAAGCGCTGAAAAAGGATGTGGAAAAATCGGACAAGCCCACCATCCCCCATCCGCCAAACGGGCAGGAAATGAAGGCAGGGCTGCTTCTTTCCGCACAGGCGGACACGTTTTCCAACTGCTACAACTGCGCCACATGCACCAATGTGTGCCCGGTGGTGGCCTGTTATGATCACCCGTCTAAGGAACTGGGATTTCTGCCCAACCAGATAATGCATGCATTGGGGTTCGGGCTGCGCGACCAGATCCTTTCCTCGCGTATGCTGTGGGATTGTGTCACCTGCTATGCATGCCAGGAAGCATGCCCCCAGAACGTGAGGGTGGCAGACATTTTATATGAGCTCCGGAATCTCGCCTATGGAGACGTGCGGGACGAAGAGATGCCGGCGGCCCCAAAAGACTGCCTGGAAAAAAGCTGCGCCTGATTCAGAACACCAACAAACAGCATAAAAGGTATCCATTACATGAGATATTCATTTTTCCCCGGATGCAAAATTCCCTATTTCGTGCCCCAGTATGAAATTGCCACAAGGGTTGTGTGCTCTTCCTTGAATGTGCAGCTCATGGACGTGGAATTCAACTGCTGCGGCTATCCGGTCCGGAACCTCGATTTTTATTCCTACCTGTTTTCAGCGGCCCGCAACCTGGCCATGGCGGAAAAAGCGGGGGAGGGCATACTCACCCCCTGCAAGTGCTGTTATGGCAGTTTCAAGCGGGCCGAGCACATCCTTATGGAAAGAAAAGACCTGAAAGACCGGATCAATGAACAGCTTGCCCCTTCAGACCTCAAGTACGAGGGGCGCTTAAAAATCCGGCACCTGCTGCAGGTGCTCTACCATGATGTGGGCATTGACGCGATCCGGAAAAAGATCGTCAAACCGTTCAGCGGCGCAGAGGTTGCCGTTCATTACGGCTGCCACGCCCTGCGACCCAGCAAGATCACCGCTTTTGACGACCCGTATAACCCGACGATGTTTGATGAACTGGTGGAAGCCACCGGCGCCACCAGCGTGAAGTGGCCCATGCGCCTGGATTGCTGCGGCAACCCCCTGTGGCAGAAAAACAACCCGCTCTCACGGCTGCTGGCGCGTAAAAAAATTCTGGATGCCCGCCAGTCCGGCGCCCAATATCTGTGCGTGGCCTGCACCTACTGCCAGATCCAGTTTGACCACGTGCAGCAGCTCATGCTCGAAGAAGACGAGATCCAGACGCCCCTGCCGTCCATTCTCTACCCCCAGCTGCTGGGCCTTGCCATGGGTTTTTCCGCAAAACGCCTGGGCCTGGATACCCACCGCCTGGATGCCACCGGGATTGTGTCCTGCCAGAACGTCCCGGAACCGGAATCCGCAGCGGGAAAAACCGCCTGATTGCTTATATTACCTGATCGCCGTTATCAAACCGGACTGGGTGGGGCCGGAATAGTCCAGGCGCGTGATGTCCGTAAACCCGGCGCTTTTGAGCATCTCGATAATTTCTGCTTCCCTGTAGGCCCGGCCGTTTTCCGTTGCCACGAGCATGTTCAGGGAAAAAAGCGCCGGAAAAAGCGGTGTTGCTCCGGTTTCATCAAGGATGAACTCGTGAATGATTATCATTCCGCCGTCCTCCAGGGCCCGCCAGGCTTTTTCGACCATCTTCCGGCAGTCTTCGTATCCTTCACCGTGCAGGATATGGGACATCCAGACCACATCGTATCCGCCGGGCAGTTCGTGCTCGAGGTAGCTCCCTTCCGCAAAATCGATGCGCTCTGCCATGTCGAAACTCCCGATCGTTTTTTCGGCAAACGGCTGGGTCGTGGGCAGATCGAACACGGTTGCGGTCAGGTCCGGATACTGCCTGCAGAAAAAAATGGCGTAGGTGCCCGGCCCGCCCCCCATGTCAAGGAGTCTGCGCCGGTCGCCCAAATCAATATGCGTCACCAGTCCGGGCGCCATCAGCGAGGCGTTGTTGAACATCCCCATGAGAAAGGCCTCCCGCTCGGCGTCGCCTTTGCCGGTTTGATCCGCGTCCGCCGGGGCTTCCCGAACCGGTTTTCCGGTTTTTACACTCTGATCGAGCTTCCCCCACATTTCCACAAGATAGTGGTGGTGGAGGATCATGTAGCCGATATAGCGCGGGGAGGATTTGGACAAATATGTTGCCGCGGCTTCTGTATTGGCATACAGGCCGTCTTCCTTTACAAGCAGTTCCATGCCGGCCAAGGCACTTAGCAGCCTTTCTGCGGCATCGGTGTCCGCACCGGCCTGCGCGGCGACTTCTTCGGCCCCCAGGCGCTTTTCCCCGATCACGGTAAATACGTCGAGCTTGACAGCGGCATGCAGCGTGCAGGTTTTCCAAAAGTATCCGGACATCTCAAGAAGAGTGCCGGGATGCCAGGGTTGCTGGGTCATGGTGGCGTCCTTTCCTTACCGTTGCAAAAAATTTTCTGGTTATTTGTACAGGATCAACACCCAATAGGTAACGGCTGCGGCAAAGTTTGACAACCCTTTTTCCGGTAAATACATCGGTCCCATTGGCGGAAAAATACTTCTCCTGCTTCCGGCATTTCCTCTTTGGCACCTATGATAAGGAAACCGTCAGGGGCGAGCGCCCCGGCAACCCGTTCAATTGATTTTTGGATCATTTCCGCCTGAAAATAGGTCAGCAGGTTGTTTCGCATAAACACGATGTCAAAGGCCTCTCCCGGCGGCGGGTCGGTAATCAGATCATGCACCTGCCATGAAATCCCTTCCTGTAAACACGGCGCAATAGCGTACTCATTTTTCTTTTTCTGCGCAAACCACGAAGCCTTAAACCTTTCATCCACCTCCCGCAAAGAGCCCCCCGGATAGCAGCCGATTTTTGCCCGCTCCAGGTTTGCCGGGTTCAGATCCGTTGCGATCAACGTCAGCTGCGGCGCTGTTTTATACCCGGCCACAAAATTTTCCCACAAAATCCGGAAGCTGTATAACTCCTCCCCACCGGCGCATCCCGCAAACCAGACCCTAACCGCCGAACCATCCCTTTTCACAAGATCCGGCAACACCCTGGCTTCAAGAATCTCCCACATTTGCCGGTCCCGGAAAAACCGGCTGATGGACACGGTCATAACGCGTTCGCACTCGGCCCGCACTGCCTTGTCAACAGATATCCTTTGCAGGTACGCATCTATATCACGGCACCCGATTTCCTGCATGTGCCGAACCACCCGCTTCTTGACGCCCTTGCGGACTTTCCGAAACCCTTGCCAGGAATATTTCATATGCGCAAGAAGAAGAGCGAACTGGTGATCGTCCAACCGCAATATCCTTATTTTTTGTTCATTATTCTTATTAAACTGACGAACTGGTCGATGATATTTGCGTTTTTAAGCTATTCCGTGAAAATAATAACAGAAAATGCCGGGTTTGCCGAGTGCAGTGTCGGGATTCCCTGTTTTTTGAACCGGATGGCTTCATGAAAATCCGGTATTTCAGCTTTCTGTCGCATCGGCACAAGAAAAGATACATTCCCGCAATCCGGCAGTTGATTGATCCAAAAGACGAATGCCGAAAAAGAATAAATGAAACCTCCGTAGAAATCATGAAACGGCTCACCGGCATGGATATCTCTGTCTGCCCAAAATGCGGCGGTCAATTAAACGCCTGCCCCTTGCCGGTCGAAGCGGAATCCGTCCAGGTCGCGGTGTTGGACACATCATGGAAAAGACCTTAGCACTGAAAAAACAAAAAAATCTCATATGCGGCTCTGGACGCAAGCAGGCCTTGTGCTTCCTATCGAAAAGATCGAGCCATGTTAAATCGGTCAAAGCAATTCATTGAAGCGGAAAGAAGGACTATATTGAATAGTTTTCATCATAAGTACACAAAACCCCTGATTCTACAGCCTGATTTTTTCTTGCAAATGTGAGCAACGCCGGATACAATCCCCATAAAAACGAAAACCGTTATACTGTGTGGGCGGTTCAGTTCAACCACGTTTTATCCATCATCCTTTTCCATCATCTGATTTTTTAGCTCAATCAAGCGGATACAAAACTTTTATTTTGTGCCTCTTGCTTTGCAGGATGAAGGATAAAACGCTATTCGCTGTGCGTCGCGATTTATCGGTAGGGGAGGTGTGTTTTTTGGCTGATGTCGTCTTGTTACAGATTATACAGTCGGTGTTTTGGCTTCTGGTTTTAGGGGGCGCGATTTTTGTCTTTCGCAAAGAAATAAAAATGTTGCTTCGTTCCATTGGTAGCTTTGAGGTTGCGGGCGCTTCTTTTCACCTGAAAGATCAAAAGGAAACTTTGAAATCGTACGCGCTACTCTCGGATATCTTGATTGACCTGTTATCCAGAGAAGGGCGCATTGAGCCGATGAGGCATCTAATGGTTCCGTCCCAAATCGAGACGATAGGAGCCTTCGCGCTCAAGTACACAACGGAGGTCGAAAGACAGGAGTGGAACGAGGAGCTACTTAAGAACATCGCGTACTTGCTCTTCCGTTTTGGCAGATACAAGCACGCGGTTCAGATCTATGATGCCTTGTTAGAAAAAAGACCGGATCACGTCGAGCTCTTAAACCTGAAGGCGCTCGCCTTGATGACATCGCGTCTTGCGGAGCCGGTAGAGCAGGCGACGAACTTGCTGCGCGCTCTGACGAAGCGGTATCCTGAGTTTTCGCACCTTCGCTTCAATTACGCGCTCGCACTCTCTCTTTCAGAGAATGTCGAGGAAGCATACAAAGAGATGCGCCGTGCGATCACTGATGGCTACAGTCCAGCGCAAGGGGAAAATCCACTATTAGATCCGCTGTTTCATCATGCGCGGGAAGCTCGTCCCGATTTGATAGAAGCCTTGCGTGACCATCTGACCAGTATCGTCAAAGCAGCCCAACAACGCGCTCCAGCCGGCGCAAAAAGCCGCGCGTATGAGCGCTGACGTTGTGCGGCCCGGAGCTGGAGGGCATGGAGGCATAAATGAACTCAATCGAAGAAAGCGCGTCGCGAATCCTCGGCTATTTGGCAGAACAGCGCGACAAGGAGGGCAATCCGCAAGACGTTGTCGGCTCTCAAATCGCTGACGCGACGGGCCTCAGTCCGCCCGAGATTAATGACGCGGTCACGATTCTCGTGGAGTCAGGACTATCGGAATGGCTTCAGACCCTCGGAAGCGTTCCGTACCGCTTCTTTCAGGTTGGTATTACGCCCCGTGGCCGGTTTGAAATTGAGCGCAATCGGGCCGCTGACCAGGACGGCAGCGGAGCAAAGGCGCCCGACAAGACAACCGTGCTTCCTCCCAGTCCGATTGGTTCTCCGTATGGGTTCAAAGACGAAGACTGGGAAGCCGTCGCGGAAGCTAAGTCCAACACGCACCAGTTGCGTGTGTTGATGGGCTACCAGTTTCAATCGGAGCACTATGATTCAGAACGGCTCAAAGGCCACATACGCTCGATGTTCGAAGTGGCAGTGGCCGATTGCCGGGCAAAACCGGGAGCTCTTCCGATTGAACTTGACTTCCGGACGCTCGAGGCAGGATACGGAGAACACCTATTCAACGAGATTGCGCGCGACATAATCTCGGCTGACATCGCGGTCTTTGAAACCTCGGACTCGAACGCAAACGTCATGGTGGAGATGGGCGTGGCCCTCACGTGGGGCGTCCGTGTTCTGCCCATCAAGGTACAAGGCCAGCCAAAACCCCCTTCTGATATCTCAGGCCAGACATGGGCAGACTATCAGGACGATGGGAGCCAATTCGTGGATGATGGGCACGGTGCTAAGGATGGTGCGTATGATCGAAAGGGCTCTCCGCAAGAAGGGATAGGAAGCCGCACAACAAGTCGTTCCACCCGACCGCTCCCCTCGGTCGCGGCGGGTGAACTCTGTCGTTCGAAACCTATATTATTTAATTAAGTCGGTGAGTGAAATGAATGAAACTCAATGGGACATGAAACCAAATAAAGCAAAAGCAATAATGCTTGCTAAGCGTCAACTATCTGAGTTTGTATGTGCCGCAGTTAACTTGGAAGGGATTAATTTCACCTTACCGGAAATCCAAACATTACTGGATGGGATTACAGTTGGAGGATATAAATTATCTGACCAACAAATAGCATTGAACCAAATCGATACATGGCGCGCGTTATTTGGGTTAATTGATAAAAATCTGTTTGAAATCACCTGTGAAAAAGTCTGTGCCCTACATCTCATAGCGGGTAAGGACGAGGCATTGGAGTGGGGGCAGTTTAGATCTGGTGGGGTTACTATAGCAGGGACAGACTATATGCCGCCAGAGGCGAATTCGTTACCAGAGTTGTTTGAAAAGATGGTTAATGACTCATATAGCATACCCGATATTTATGATCGTGCTATCCATTTTTTTCTTACAATGGCGAGATGCCAATTTTTTTATGATGTTAATAAGCGTATGGGGCGTTTTATTATGAATGGGCTTTTGTTGAGTTGCGGATACCCTGCGATTAATCTTCCTGCGAAGAGACAATTAGAGTTTAATCAATTGATGCTCGATTTTTATGAAACTGGTAATCAGAAACCGATGAATACCTTTCTACGCTCCTGCTTAGATGAAAAGGTTATAAAAATTATGAAAGAATAATGCGTCATAATAAAAAATCATATTTCACTTTCTGCACATGGCCGAGTCGGATTCGTTCAACCGGGAACTCAAAGACGTGATTGCGCGCATGCTCGATGCAAAAACGAAAACAGACTAAAAAGACGCGCGGACTGTCAATACCAAAACAAAGCTGGGAGCAAAAGCAGTGGGCCGGTGTCTCGATTATCGATTATCATGGCACTGCGGAGCTTTCGCAAGGACTTCTTGGAATGAATTTTTTAAGAAAGGTCCGTTACGATATCGACTTTGACCATCAAACAATCAACTGGCGCTAAATTTAGACGAGCTATTGGACAATGAGCACTTTGCTGTTTACGATAAATCAGCGGACGCAAAAAGCC
>JAABUA010000037.1 GCA_011389515.1 Desulfobacteraceae bacterium | reverse complement strand
TCAGCAGGTAATTGATAGCCAGGTATATGGCGCCGATTTTGCAGCATCCCAGCCATGTGAGAACGTGATGCGTGGTATTGTGAGCAAGAATGGCAACCCTGTCATATTTGCGGATGCCAAGATCGAGAAGCGCATTGGCAACCTGGTTGGCGCCGTCTTCGAGTTCGGCGTAGGTAAGGGTCTTACCATTGTAGTCCAGCGCAATCTTGTCGGGATAATGGTAGCGACTGCGTCGGATCATGTCCGCTATGACCCAGCGGTTGACGCGATTGTACCGGTTCATTAAAAAATCAAGGTTTTCCGTGTTGAGCTCGGAAAAACAGCGTTTCTGATCCTCGGTTATCGTGGTGCCCATGCAATTAACTCCTTTCATTCTCTATTATGCTCTATTATGTGTTTACCGTGAGCCGTTCATTTAAAATGAGCTGCTTCGGATAAAATCCGGATTAAAATCTTCAGATAATTAAATTATACGTTTTTACTACATCATTTCAATCGCACATGCCAGAGAAACACCCCCGCCGCCGCAAAGCGTGGCCATACCAAGGCCAAGCCCTTTCTGTCGCATGGCATACATCAGGGTAACCATCAGGCGCGCGCCGCTGGCACCCACCGGGTGGCCAAGTCCGATGCCCGATCCCCTGATATTTGTAATTTCACGATTCAGCCCCAATTGCCTTTCACATCCGATATACTGGGCGGCAAAGGCTTCGTTGACTTCGATCAACTCAAAATCCCCGATCGCCAAGCCGCTGCGGGTCAATAGATCATGCACTGCCGGAACTGGCGAAAGGCCCATGATTGCAGGGTGGCAGGCGCCTTTTCCCACAGCCTTGATGCGTGCGAGCGGCGTCAGGCCCAATTCCCTGGCTTTCTTGTGCGACATGATAATCAAGGCAGCCGCCCCGTCATTAATGCCGCTGGCGTTGCCCGCCGTTACTTTCCCGTTTTTTGGCACAAACGCCGGGGGCAACTGCTGCAGCTTTTCCATAGTGATGCCAGGCCGGAAATGCTCATCCTTTTGGAAAACAAGGGGTGGCTTTTTGCGCTGCGGCACTTCCACAGGAACGATTTCTTCTGTAAAAAACCCTTCTTTTGTTGCATTTTCCACGTTGTTATGGCTCCGCATGGCCACTTCGTCCATTTCTTCCCGGGTTATCCCTAACTTCTGGGCGACAAATTCGGCTGTCTGACCCATGATATAGGGTTTGCCAAAGCTCCAGGAAGCAGGCGGCACGGAAATATCCAGCGGCGCATCATCACCCAGGGGAAGAATATGGGATCCGGCATGAAGTTTGTGAATCAATGCATCTTCAAAAGCCTGATCCTGGAGGCGGCAGCCCCATCGCGCCGCAGGCACACTGTAGGGAACACCGGACATGTGCTCCACACCGCCGGCAAGGATGATGTCTGACATGCCGGCGGTGATCATTGCAGCGCCTGAAATAACAGCTTCCATGCCGGATACACAGACGCGGTTAATGGTCACTGCCGGGACAGTGTCCGCAATGCCGGCCAGGAGTGCAGCCACCCGGGTGACGTTGAGTGTGTCATGATGCTCCATGCAGCACCCGAAACGAATATCATCAACCATTTTCGGATCAATCCGGGCACGATTGACGGCTTCTTTCATGACAACACCGGCCAGGGAGGCCCCATCCATATCTTTGAGTGTCCCGCCAAACGTCCCAATGGGCGTTCGGCATGCGCTGACAATTACAATATCTTCCATAAACCAGGGCTCCTTTCATGCTGCAGCAAGCTGTGGCATAAACCACATTGCTGTCATTTGGCAAAAAAATTATCCAGGGCCGTTTTAAATGCTGCACTTTCGGATGCGGTCATGATTGCCTGGCGTTCGGCTTCCAGCACGTTTTCCAGGTTTCCTGCAAGCGCGAGATTCAATAGCGTTTTGCTGCGTGCAAAGGATGCCTGCCTGCCGCCTGCTTTCCTGGCAAATTCAAGGGCAATGCCCATCAGTTCGTCCGGTTTTACGACACGAGTAACCAGTGAATAGCGCAGTGCCGTATCCGCGTCAAAAACAGGATCCAGCAGCAGCAGTTCAGACGCTCTCGCCGAACCAAGCTGCTGCCCGACCAGTACGTTCCAACCGCCATCGGGAACCAGGCCGACAGACGTGTAGGCTTGCTTAAACTTGGAATTGCTGGCGGCAATACGAAGATCACAAGCCATGCACAGGCTCATGCCGGCGCCTGCGGCAGTGCCGTTTACTGCAGCGATAACGGGTTTGGGTAACTGCCGCAAATCCAGAATAAGACGATGCAGATATTTGGTCAATATACCCAGCGCATCCCTTTTTGAACCGTTATAATCCCGGATGTAGGACAGATCTCCGCCCGAGCAGAATGAGTTTCCGGTTCCGGTTATAATCAAGGCGGCAGTATTATGATCCACTGCCGCCTTGGCTACCAGTTCGGTCATCTCTTTTAATACATTGACATCAAGGGCATTGAAATTATCCGGTCGGTTTATTCTAAGAACGGCTGCTGAATCAATCTGATCGACAACTACGGATTTTTTCAGCATATCTCTCCTTATTGGTATTTCTTCCGAAGTTCCTTTTTGTTGATCTTTCCGACACTGGTTTTATCAATACTGTCAACGATGGCAATTTTACTCGGAATGCCATACTTGGGGATAATTCCCTTTTCCACGAACTGAAGGTAGAACTCCTTGAGTTTGTCAGGCTGTACCTTGTCTTTAAATGTCTCTTTCAGAACAACCAGGGCCATTGGCGTCTCTCCCCACTTGGTATCCGGTACGCCAATTACAGCCGCTTCGCTCACAGCTTCATGCTGGCTGATGATATCTTCCAGGGTAAGTGAGGAAATCCACTCACCACCCGTTTTGATGACATCTTTGATGCGATCCGTTACCTGCAGGAAACCTTCCGGGTCTATGAAACCAATGTCCCCTGTATGCAACCAGCCATTGTCCCACAATTCCTCGCTTCTTTCGGGATCTTTCAAATATCCCTGGGTTAACCAGGGCGCACGTACCACCACTTCGCCCGTGCTTTTACCATCGTGGGGTATGGGGTTGTACTGGGAATCAATTATCTCAAGGTTGACGTTTGGAATAGGTAATCCGGTTCTGCATCGCATTTCAATCTGACGATCCTGATCCCAATCCAGCATGTGCGGCTTCAGGTTGGCGATAGTCAGGAGCGGACAGGTTTCCGACATGCCGTAGGCTGTCGTCACATTGATTCCCAAATCGAGCACGGTCTTGCACAACCCCCTGGAAAGCGCGGATCCGCCGACAACCACCTTCCAGTTGGACAAGTCCACCTGCCCGGATGACGGATCGGTGATCAGCATGTGCATAATGGTTGGAACACAATGGGAAAAAGTAACCTTTTCGTTTTCAATCAGCTTCAGGATTACCGGGGGTTCATAACGGCCCGGATAGACCTGCTTGGTTCCGAGCATCGTCATTAAATAAGGAATACCCCATGCATGCACGTGAAACATGGGGGTCAGCGGCATATACACATCACCGGAATTCACATTCAGCTGTGACTTGTATGCACAGATACAGGACATTGCGCCATACGTGTGCAGCACCAGTTGCCTATGACTGAAATAGACACCTTTGGGTAAACCCGTGGTACCGGTCGTGTAAAACGTTGTGGCCATGGCATTTTCATCAAAATCCGGAAAATCGTAGGCAGCGTCTGACCCACTGAGTAGCTGCTCGTATTCTCCGTCTATTGCCATACTGGTTTCAGGGGCCTGCCCGTCATCAGTTACCAGCACGATCTTTTTGACCGTGGTAAGCTGATCCCTGATGCTTTCCAATACCGGCAGAAAATCGCCGTTGACCAGCAGAACATCATCTTCCGCATGGTTGATCGTATATACCAGCTGCTCCGTGGACAAGCGGATATTGACCGTATGAAGCACAGCGCCAATCATTGGAACGGCAAAAAAGCACTCCAGGTACCGGTGACTATCCCAATCCATTACCGCAACCGTGTCGCCGGCCTTGACTCCAAGGCTGCCCAGGGCGTTTGCAAGGCGCCCGATGCGTTCATTGAGCGTGGTATATGAGAAACGCTTCAGGTCACGATAGACGATTTCCTGCTGCGGTGCGTATATCATTCCCATTTTAAGGATATTTTTAATGAGAAGCGGAAATTCATATGCCGAAGCGGTTCGCTTTATTAATTTAACATCAAGACCCATAATCTTTCTCCAAAAATAGATGAAAATAAGAAATCAATATATAACACTGCTTCCTTCTTACGTTGCGGGAGAGTCCTTTGTCATATTCGCCAGCAGAAGGAGATAAAGGCCTATTCCGATACCAAGCCCCCGGCCGGTCCGAATTTGACGATGCAAAGCGCTACGAACAAGGCGTACCCTCCACCGGTTGGCGTTGTGACCATGCCGTAGTCAGAGTGATAAGGCCTCCCTGCAGTGCTTCCGGCAAGGTTAGCTTTACATAATAAAATGGGATGCGCATTGTAAAACGACACCATTTAATACCTGGAAGAATTTCACCGTCTTTTCGAATTTTGGCCACTTTAAACCTCCTTTTGATAGATGAACAGGGTTCAGTTTTACTCAGGGCTGTGCCTACTTTTATAAGAGCAGTGCCCATAGGAAAATCGGTAGAACTTGAAGAATCCGCTTTGGAACTGAATTAGAATAACTTCAGAATCGTTAAAATTACTTAATCTTTCTGCTTTGCCTTATAGCCTGACATAAAGATCAGCAATAAATATGCCATATCGAAAACAACGGGGGAATTATTACTGCTATAAAGGCATGTTTCTCCCGCCAAAGAAGCGGGCGAGAGCGTTTCGGAAAAGCGTGGTGAATATTTGCATCCGCATTCTTTCACCACTTATAGAAAATGTGTGCATTTTTTCACCAATTGTCAATCAAGGCAAATGGCGCCATTTCTGGAGCTTTCGCGTCAGTGTAGTATGATCTATCCCCAGTATTTTCGAGGTCTTGCGCTGAGTTTTATACTTGTTTAGTGCTACTGCAACAAACTGCTGCTCCACCAGTTCTCGAACATGCTGAAGGGCAGGTACGGGAAGATGATCATGCTGCAAAATATTTTCAAAGGTCTGCTGCAGGACGTCATTGCACTTCTTCCACGCTGCTCGGGAGGAAAATTCGGCGCCAGGCTCCTCTTTTTCAAGTCCGGCTGGCAGGAAATCCTCGGGTGATGACCGGCCAGATGAAACCGGGAATGACGTTTCCGGGTTTTTAAACACCGTCTGACTGATTTTTAGCAATGAAGCAGAAATATGATCCAAGTTTATGTTGTCCTGATCACTTATAATTACAAGGTGTTCTATCATGTTTTTGAGTTCACGTATATTTCCGGGCCATGAATAATTTTCCAGGAAATTATTGATAGTTGGCAAGAGCTTTTTCCGGAGACCATGTTTTTCATTGTATTTCTTCAAGAACATGTTTGCCAGGGGGATGATATCGGTTTTTCGCATTCTTAAGGGGGGAATTTCAATTGGAAATACACTTAAACGATAATACAGGTCCTCGCGAAAGGTCCCATTTTTAACCATTTCGCCTAAGGATCGATTGGTCGCGGCAATAATACGCAGATCGAGCTTTATCGGTTTGATGCCACCAAGCCTGAAAACCTCCTTTTCCTGAATGACGCGGAGAAGTTTCACTTGAAGGCTCAAGGGCAAATCTCCTATTTCATCCAAGAGTATATTCCCCTTATTGGCGAGCTCAAAAAAACCTGGTTTGCCGCCACGCGAAGCATCGGTAAAAGCGCCTTTTTCATAGCCAAAAAGCTCCGATTCAAGCAAAGCCTCGGGTATGGCACCGCAATTGATTTTTATAAATGGAGCATCCTTGCGGTAACTTAATTTATGAATCATGTTGGCTATAACTTCTTTGCCAACGCCTGATTCACCTGTCAGCAGGACGGTGGCTTCGGTGCGTGCGACCTTGGATAATTTTTTCATGACCTCCAGCATGCCCGGGCTTTCAATGATAATTTCATCAAAATCCATAAGGCCCATGAATGTGTTGCGCAATTCCTGAAGTTTGTAGAAATATTTGTTGCTGAGGTCTTTCGCTTGTTCGAGCTCTTTCTGTAAATATTCCAAGTGAGACATGTCCCGGATGGTTGTAACGAAAAAAAGAACTTTGCCGTGTTCATCGCAAACCCTGTTACTCGTGAGCAGGAGTTCAACGCCGGTCTTCAGCTTCTGTTTGATGGTTAAAGGATTTCGGCGCAATATGGTCTTGGTCTGTGAAATAATAGCCCCGTCTTTTTCAAGTTCCTCAGCGGTTTTCCCCAAGAGGGATTCGGGCTTGATGCCCCCGGTTATGCGCTCTACGCTGTCGTTTACCTGGATGATGATATTGTTGGGGTCGCTCACGACGATACCTTCGTAAGAAGAATCGATTACCATGCCCAGGTGGTTGATGATGCATTTCAATTCATTCATACGATTCAGCAATACAGAAGGATTCGCGGGGGCGAAATAGGTTTCATCCAAAGGGAGTGTAATCATGATTGACTCACGCGTATGATTCATTAATAATTTATTAGAACCTATCTCAAAATTCGGATTTCGGTTCACGATCGCGGCGGCGTCTTGTTTCAAACCGCAGACATACTCGAGTATTTCGAGGATTTGGAATAAGACGCCAACAAAGATATTGGGCCGAAAGACAATTTTGAGATGGGTTCTAAAGAATTCAGCTCATCTCTGATACATGAATTGACTATACAGGAACTGAACCCCGGTTCGCAAATAGAAAGACTTGGCATGTTAATTGCTTATTATGATTTATATAGTTACCTTATTCCAAGCACCACTATATTCATATAGGTGGATGTAAAATATGTGAATTGATTTTATACAAATCTTTCTGGAGTGGTCAAATTACTTTTTACGGGAAAAAGCAGTAGCATACCAATGAACCATTGAAAGCTTAAGGAGGCGTTAAATGAAAATCGCACCGGTTCAAATTAAAAAGATCCTCTACTCCACCGATTTGTCGGACACTGCGTTGCATGCCTTTTCGTATGCAGTGAACCTGGCTACGCTTTTTAACGCAAACATAACCATTTTGCATGTAATTGAAGACTATGAAATGATTGAACCCCAACTTTCCGGGCTTTTGCAGGAAGAGCAGTGGAAAGCTATCCAGGAACGATACATCAAGGAGGCTCGACAAACCCTTACTGGAAAAAGCCGCGAAAATATCATTGTTAAGGAAGCTTTAACTCAATTTACAGCAAATGTTCAAGCCGAAGGGCAAAATCAGCCGTTTGAAACCGACGACGTACTTGTCTTATTCGGAGATCCGGCGAAAAAAATTATAGAAACGGCAAAAGAACAAAATTGTGATCTTATTGTCATGGGAACACATGGGCACAGTCTGATTGAGAATATTTTGGGTACTACAGCCCAGAAAGTCACAAGAAATTCCAAAATCCCTGTTTTGTCAGTTCGCTTGAAAGAATAAGGAAGCAGATAGCTAAGGGCTTGGTTCACAGCGGGGTGCGTTCGCGGATGGCATATTTTACTTCGATTCGCTCAGCTTCTCTCTGGGAGTTCTTGAGAGAGGGAGTCAGGCTTCAGAATCCGTTTGAAGAAGAATCTTTCAGGAGACTGAAGCTCTTGGATGTCAACCGGTTCCGTATAAACTGGGTGAAGGGTTTCCAGCTGAATGCCGGGTGGAAGGCTCACTTTCTTGCTGTTTACAATGATAATCAGGGCGGTTGCCGCAGTATTCCCGGGCATGAATCAGCTTGTCATCTTCAAAAAATGAGGGTTGCCGTCTACGCCGCCCAAGCACGATCCAAAAAACACCCCTGCAAAAAACCTAATTTTTTTCCAAAGTCGTGTCCAAGGCCCCATGAAAACAAAAAAGCCCGGTCCCAGGACCGGGCTAACTTATTGAAATGGCGGAGAGAGAGGGATTCGAACCCTCGATGGAGCGTTAACCCCACACTCGCTTAGCAGGCGAGCGCCTTCAGCCGACTCGGCCATCTCTCCGCATATTGATTTTTACCCACTTAACAGTTTTTATCGACCCTTTCAAGATGAATTTAAGGGGACGGTCTTAACTTCTTCACTTATTTTGCATCTGAACACGCATGTTTTGCTATTAAACGTCTTTTAACTCCCCTCATGAGGATTAAAGATAAGAGAGCCGCTGAAATAATTCTTTTTTCCCCTTTACCTCCATTTTCTCGTAAATCCGCCGCATATACGTTTTTACCGATGATTCCGAAATGGACAAATCGCTTGCAATTTTACGGAAACTTTTTCCGTCAAGCGTTCCCGTCAGAACAAGATATTCACGGTCAGAAAGGAGCAGGCGAATATTTTCGGGCATTTGGGGCATGTATTTGTTTTCAAGCGCCGGATCCGTCATGGCCGGCGATATATCCTCCCGGGTTTCCTTTTGAAGCAATTGGCCGGACGGGATTGAATCAACAGGTGTCGGCTCTGTGATCGAGAAAGTTCGGGAATAATGAAACCGTCCAAGAAAATAAAGAGTGATAATCGATAAATTAAGGGCCACATGCCCCGTCAGCACAAGCGGCTCAGCAAAGTTTTCAAAAGACGATGCAATGATGTTCCCTGTTAATATTCCCAAACAGACCGTACCCAACCCCAGGCCAAACGCCCTGATCGGATTTGAAAAGCCAAGCAGCAGCGCCAGCAGGGCCACGTCGATGAACCCTGCACCCGCTTGCATGGCAAACAAGCTCATGTTGATCATCAAGCGCATGTCCTGGAATTGCAACAAAGAAAAAGCCACCATCCCTAAAACCACACCGCTTACCAGGGTCAAGTCGAAATTTTTACGCACCAGCAGCAGCGCAACCGGGATGGCCAGAATATAAAAAGGCAATTCAGCCCCGGCAAGATAAGCTGCCGGCTGATAGGCAGGCATGATAAACCCGTACATCAGTCCGCTGACAATCTGAAAAACCAGGATAAATGGCAGGTAGCGCCACCGGTTGGAAATCTCCGGATGATTGACGGTTGCCGGCTGACGCCGGGCAATTACGGGAATGGCAAGAAGGGATATGCCAATCATAGCGAATTGCCAGTGACTGCCGTTCGGCCAGACCATCAAGGGGATTGCCAGAATATTGGCGATAACCAGTCCGCACACGGCGCTGACTATCGGAGAGGGGCTTTTTTTTAAGGACAAAGAGGCCGTAATCGCGACAAAGGCACCACTGATTCCCAAAATTACAAGCAAATAAGGTGCAAAGAAGACGCCCGCCAGAGGAAGGGCAACGGTAAACAGGGCCGTGAACAGACAAAAAAGCGGCGAAACCCGGTTAAAAAGACCGGCAGGACAGAAAATACCGATAAGAAATAAAGATATGATGTGGGTCGGGAGAAACCAAACGGTTGCATCCGATATACCGATCGCTGCAAGCAAAGGACCGTCCATGACGATGGACAATAACCAGAGGACAAAAACAGCAAATGAAAAAACAGGAAAAAGGTAAGACATTTTATAAACTCGATAAACGCAAATAGATGCGATTTTAAAAAAACAAACCCCTTTTTAAAACATAGTTTACAAAAAGACTACAAGAAAAAGAAAAAAAAGCGCGGAGTTTACAAAACAGCGACTTTTGGCCCGGGAGAATATCTGTTATGGAATCAGGCATACCTCCTTGATTGCTGCCATTGCGTCATATGCATCTTTCCTGGGCAATCAACATGACTATTACTTGATGATTAATAGATGTTCGGGAACTACCGGGATGACAGGTCGCATGACAATCGCTGATCGGGGTATCGAGATGATTTCAGTATATCGAGATAAGGGCATCTGCATAAATTGACGGTCGACGGACCGATTTGCAAAACAGGAGCTGAAAATGAACAATTTACGATTCACGGTAATAACAGCATTATTGATGGCATTGGCCGTAATGACCACCGGATGTGATGGGGGCGGGGGTTCGAGCAAAACGAGCCAATCCCCCATGCGGGAAAAATCCCTCCTGGTTCTCGAAGCCACGTCGCTGGAATATGGTGCGGAACTGAACTGGAACGAGGAACAATTTCCAGGGGCGACATTTAACGTCTGCCTTTCGGAAGAGAAACCTGAAACCAATTCAAGTAACTGTTTTTTTTATAAAGATGCCATGATCGAAGACGATCATGCATCCCCGGTAACGATATCGGGACTCAGCGGCGGCCACAGATACTGGGTGCAGGTGGAAGCTGTGAAGCCGTCGGGAGAGACGCTGCTCTCTTTACCCGTATTGGTTACCGCGCGCATACCTGATGACGAACTGCTCGGGACGGACATCTATGACTGGCAAACCGACCCCACTCTGCCGGCTGAAAAGCAGGCCATCGCACAGCAGGTATCGGGTTTCCAGCAAGCGGCAAACAACAAGGATATTCCCGCGGCGACAGCAGTGATTGCCGAAGATCAGCGGGATGTTTACACGGTGTTGTTTGGCAACAACCCGGATGCCATGCCGGCGTTCGGCGCTTTGCTCGATCGTGCCCAGATGAGCTTTCTCAGTCCGCCGGTGGACGCTGCGGCTGAATCCACGGTTAGAACCGCGGAGTATGAACTCGATATCGACGGGTTTACATTTTATGTGCGATGGATGAAGGACGGGGACACCTGGATGCTGGTTGATTTCTAAAAGGGGTGGTGAATAAATGAAGATGAGATATTTACGATGGATGCTATTTATAATTTTTTTTCTGGCAATGGCCCAAAGTGCCGCTGCATGGAACCAGGGGACGCACCGTCAGATCAACTTCGAGGCGGTACAACTCTTTTTATCACAAATGGACGGCAAGGATAAATTTGAACTGGGCCCCGTAACTGAAAAACTGCGCACGGAGCCCTACCGCGGGATTGCCGTAACCAGCTCCGGCCGGTATGTCAAAGATTATCAAATCGCCCCTGGAAACTACACAATGCCGCAGTGGATCACATTGGGGGGAGACTGGGCGGATGAACCGCACCTGCACGCGTCGTTACGCCATTTTTACGACCCGTTTAGCCGGGTCAAATCATATTTGACCGATCAGTGGCTGGTTCACGGCGTTTTATACGAATCCCCCGAGATCGACGCGAAAACATGGGGCCTTGACCACCCGGACAACCCGTTCAGCTTCAAACAGGGGCTTATCTATTACAAGTTGGCCATGGAAGTTGCCGAAGATATTCCCTTGGAGCCCATGCTCTCCCAGAGCCACTTCAAGCTCAACCTGAACCTCGCCCCGATCGATCATGCGGACCAGCGCCGAACCTACCTGGCGTTTGCCTACCGGTCTCTGGGTGAAGCCATGCACATGCTGGGTGACATGACCCAGCCGGCTCACGTTCGAAATGATGCCCATCCGCTCGATGAACCGATCGAAGACCGCGTTTTCAGCGAGCATGTACGAAAAGCGGCTGCAGATCGTTTGCTCGACCCTCGCATAACCCCATTTCTTGCCAGTGCCGGGGGAGGATTTCAATGGCCCGAACAGCTCTTTGACGCAGTCGCTGCTTTTACCAACAAATACTTTTATTCTGCCGACACAATTTATGACCAGCCGTCAAAGGTGTTCCCCAACAATTACGACTTGCTCCTTGCGCGCCCCTACTCCGAGCCGCAATTTGCCGATTTAAAAGAAAGGCATACAAGGGTTCAGGGGTACCTGATCGAGCGGCGGGTAAAGCGGTATGAAGGACAGGGCGGGGCGTTTGACTGGATGATCATGCCGATGGCACAGGAACGCCTGACTTTTCATTGGTTTGATCCGGACCAGTCGATCTGGATCGATCACAAAGAGGTTGCAGGCCGTTACATAGGCAAACACGGCCGGTATCACATACCTAATGCGTACGCCCCGGACCAGGCTCGGGTATTGCTCCCCATTGCCATATACGCCAATGCGGACCTTATGGACATGTTTTTTCCGACCCTGGAACTGACCGCCACATTCACCGAAGAAGGGATCCAAAAAGGAAGATACGTGGTTCACATTGACGCAGATATGGTGCATCATGTGCAACGGGATACTGCCTGGTCCGATTACAAACTTAAGATTGAATACACGGGACCGGCAACGCTTGTAATCAGCGAAGACGGTAAACCGGTCAAAAAACGCGATCTCCATTTTAAAAAGGGGAAACTCGACAAGATAGAGATGCCAGACGGTTCATTTAAGCGCCAGGACCTGGAACTTTATGCGCCGTTGGGGGAAAGCGAGTTGACCGAGGAAGAGGAATTTTACCTCATAGAAGATCTTCAATCCGTACATATCGAGATTGAAGCAGGTACCCGGCAGTTCAAAAGCGAATCACTCCTGTTTGAATCAGAGGAGGTGAGCGTCACCATCTTGCCGCCGCGTCTTGTAACTTATGAAATGACGCAGGGCGCAACCCAGGTAACCCATGATTTTGAGGCCGCTGGAGAACCGGACGACGCTTACCGATTTGAATGGGACTTTGGTGATGGCACCACCTATAAAGACACCCCCGGGGCTGGAAAACGTTCAAGGGTTAGCCACACCTACACCATTTTGAAAAATGGCAACAAATTTTATCCGGAAGTTCGCATTTATGCCCTTACCGGGAATGAGTTGTTAGCTGTTGATCAGATATCGATCAACATCCAGGCAAGTTCCGATGTGTTTTCTTACGACTGTGGTTGGAACCCCGACTATTCAAAGCTGAAACCGATTGAAACCAGAAAAGAATTGTATTACGAAGATATCCAGAATGGTAAAAAACATGGTTTGTTTCTGTTGTATGATACCAGTGAAAAAGATTTGGTGATTTATGCGGGTTGCTATAATCAGGGCGTTAAGCATGGATCATGGACTGGATGGTACTGGGGTTCTGGAGCCCTACAGAGTGAAGCGGAATATGATAATGGGCTCGCCGTTGGAACGTATATCTATTACTATGAAGCAGGAAAAGGTGATTACAGCTATACGATAAATGGTGGCAAGCGCAATCAGGAAGAAAAGGCCAATAATCTGCGAAATGGAGTCTCAACAAAGTGGTTTCAAAATGGACAAAAAGAATGGGAATCTCACTATAAGGACGGTAGGCGGCATGGATCGGTTACCCATTGGTATGAAGACGGTTCACTATCGGTTACCGGCAGCCATTCCAATGACAAAAGATCGGGAACCTGGACTTGGTATAACAAAGACGGGACCATTGCCAAGCAACAGACATTTTAATCAGTAATCGGGTAAGGTTGCGAACGCCCACACCACCTGGTATGGGCGTTCGCAACAAAGCTGGGCTCAAAACCTTGATCTTATGGCACATCAGACCAGATCTGGGATGAAATTGACAAAGGCTACGCTCCCTTCCATCGATCGTTGCGTCTTCAACTGTGGAAGCATCGACGGTAGTATTCGCGGAATTCACTCTTTAGCCCTTGCAGAGCCATGGAGGGTTCCCGAGGTTATGTTGAAAGCTATTTATTCCGGGATAATGCCTGCGGCTGAGTATTTCCATCAACTGCCCTGGAAAGTGCTTCACCGACCAATGAATTTATGCTGACACCTCTTTTCCGGGCTTCTACGGCCACGCGCTTGTGAAGTTCAGGATCAACCCGCACCATAAGCTTACCCGAATACGGCTTTTCAGGATTCTCGCCCCGCTCTGCACAGAACTCAAGATAATCGTCGACTGAATCTTGAAAAGCTTGTCGCAATTCGTCAACGGTTTCGCCTTCAAATGTGATAACATCACGCAGATTGATGACTTCACCATGAAATATATTGGCGTCTTCATCGAATACAACTTGTGCATAATACCTTTTATATTCCATTATATTACCCCCGATTCTATTAAGAAACGACGCACTGATCGGATAGTTGCTTTGTTTGTCACTCTTTGCGGATGAGGCCTGTGAAAGACAGCTTTTACATCTGACAGAACAACCCTTACCCGCGATCCCTTTCCTTCAAATATCTCAGCGCCAAGCGCATTGAACAATCTTTCAATATCCGACCATGAAACATCGGAGCGCTCTGGTTTCTCGAATATCCGTTCCAGTGTCTGCCGTTGTTTTTTATTCATAAAATTATGATATCATTTTTTGATATCATATCAAGTAAAAGATATTCGATTGAGGTACATGGGAGATAATATTGGAGCCCCCAGGGAGGAGATTATATAGGTATAGGGCCATGTGCGGTCCCGGAATGTCCGTGTGGGGCAGCTTTCTCTGGGCATAGAAAAATGTCTGCTGTTGTTCGTTATCCGGCACTTTCCCGGCGGAGAATCTTTTCGATGGACGCCGATAGGCCGGGGAGTTCCTCAGCACCAACCTGCCACACGATATCGAGATTGACGCCGAAATAATCATGAATCAGGCGATCCCTTAGGCCGGCCATGCTTTTCCAGGGAACATCCCTGTAGAAGTCACGCATATCTCCGCTGAGATTCTTGGTCGCCTCGCCGATAATTTCCAGGTTGCGTATGACGGCGTCCTGTGTTTTCGTATCCGCCAAGAAATCCGTGTAGTTTATACCGGTTGTGTATTTTGTTATCCGGCTGATGGCCTCTTGAATATCGGTGAGAAAATCCGCGTCCGTGCGCTCAGACATATACAATGTTCTCCTCGATTGACCGGGCAACACGGGGAACCCGGATCCCACGCAGCCCGTCAGCGGTCAGCAGGTCCACCTTCCTCTCCAGGAGGTTCTCAAGGTATTCTGACAACTCAATAAACCGGAAACCAACCGGGCCGTCGAACTCCACAATAAGGTCGATATCGCTTTGTTCATGAGGAGTTCCCGCCGCATAGGACCCAAAAAGCCCGATTCTTCTGACATTGTATTGTTCTGCCAGATATGGCTGTTTTTCTTTCAGCAATTGTAAGATCTGTTCTCGCGTGGTCATGATTCCCCCTGCTTTATTCGGATGAAATGCCGTCCAGACCTGCTTGTTGATTCTTACATTGAAATGTTTTGTTTTTTCAACAAGATTCACCCGACGCGTTATTTCAGCCCGAAAATAATCGCCTTGGCTTCCTTTTTAAGCGTTTCATCCGGTACTTCGGCCGCCCATACGTTCAGAAGGTCCAATATGAGAGACTGCTTCCCCTCCCCGTGGCGGTCCAGGTAGGCCCGGGCAACGGGGATATCGCCTTCCCGGAAGGCCATGATCACCCCGCATAGCAGGTCCCACTCGGTCTGAGGAAATTCCAGTCGCCTGGCATGCCGCTCTTCCGGCCGGGCAATACGCAGCTTTGAACCCTTGCGGACAAGTGGGGCGTGGAAGCCGCTGTCTTCTTCCTTGGATCTGGCCGCACGGGCGGACGCCCCTGGCTGCGTGTTGTAGCCGGTGACCCAGAAATTGGGGTCAGGGTAACATTCCACCTTTCACCAAGAATGGATATCATTCCAACGTTCCAACGGGAAGCAGATCCGCCGGCAAGTGGGAAGAAGATGACGGTATAACACTTCAAGACCTTTATGTATGGATGCTTCCTGCGCGCCTGCAGATATAACCTTTCCCACAGACGTGAAGATCCTCAATGATGCCCGTGAAAAAAACGAAGAAATCATCGACACCCTGCATGAACCGCTGGTGGGAGAGCAGAAAAAGCCTTGTACGTACCGGGAAAAAGTTAGAAAGCAGTTTCTGAAGATAACAAAGAAAAAGAAGCTGTCCAAAAACCAACGGCGCAAAGCCATACGGCACCAGCTTGGATATATCAACCGCAATCTCAAAAGTATCGCCTGCCTGTCGGAGAAAAGCCCGCTTTCCAATCTGGACCGGCGGCAGTATAATAATACTTACAGATGCTTAGAAATAAAAGTGGCGGAGGGAGTAGGATTCGAACCCACGGAGCTTTCGCTCAACGGTTTTCAAGACCGCCGCCTTAAACCACTCGGCCATCCCTCCTTGTTTCTCGTTCTCTTTAACAGAACCGGAAACTTCCGGTCAACCTCTTTTTGCGCCTCTTAACCAGACCGCTTTGTTCATGCCGCCCTATGAAAGGAAATCCGCTGCCAGGCACGGTTTACCCTTTTAATAAAATACTGCCTCGCGTCGGAGGCACATTGATATACACGGCGCTTTGTCGTTTGCCTGTTGACATGAATGGATAATGATTTATTATACATTTATTGCAAAAAAGAAAATACGCAAACAATCCGGATTTTAACAACAAGGTTTTTCCCTGGGGGCTTGAAACACAAATGAAACAGAAATATACGTTATTAAAAAACCAAGAAACGGGCGGCTTGACGATACAGGAACACGCGGAATTGAGCAAAGATCTGTTTTCACTGATCTGCGAGGAATCCTACGATGCGGAAACCATACAGAAGGCCATGGGTGAAAACAAAAATGTACTGATAGATACGCTTCGGACACCCAACTTATACCCGATTGCCGAGTATATAGAAAAAATTGCAGACCAGGTGATTTCGCTCTACGACTCTTCCGCAGGGCAAAAAGAGAGTAGTCCCGTTGAACTGGTGTTTGATGATGTTGAACTCTTCAGAAAAGAAGAGGCCCCCGGAGAAATTGAAAACGAGGAATCCGTAGAAATTGAAGATCTTCTTGAAGACGACATAGAGGATGAAGAAAATATCGAAGTTGAAGACGAAGCAAAAGATGCATCTGAAGAGGCATCTCCGGATGATACCGACAACCTCGCCTGAAACATGCTGTTTACCCATGATTCCCCGCCTGTATGTCATTCGGCGGTTTACTATAAATTAAGGAGACGAAACAACCATGGCTATGTTTGAAACAAGAGAACAGGTGCTTGAAAAGGTAATGCAGCTGGATAAACCGCTGTGTCCGCACTGCAACAAGAAAATGAGTATATGGGAATCCCCCCCTTTTGCGGTGGGTGACGGCCTTGGATGGGACTCGCCGTACCTTTTCGTATGCTTTAACGATGAATGCCCGTGTTATGTGGAGGGCTGGAAAAACCTGTTGGAAAACTATGCGCAGCACGCTTCATACAGGTGCATCCAGAGCCCCAACAGCAAAAATTTCGACCTGATGCCCGTATTCAGCCCCGTGGGCGGCAGCGGACAAATTATAGACGAACAGGTGATGGCGGAAGAACAAGCCTTGAAGGAGTCCATAAAAAAGGGCTTTTCCCTGCTTGCACAATGCTATGTATCCAAGGATGCCATTACAATTATACGAATTCTCATGGATGCCACGGAACCAAACCGTGTACGGTTGAAAGCGGCCGAGATGGCAGGCGAACTGGCGGACATCGAAGCTGTTGAACTGCTGAACAGTCATCGCTTCGGCAACCAGAAACTGCAGGAAGCCGTTACTGAAGCCGTAAATAACATCCATGAACGGTTTTTTACCAGGGAATGCCCATTCTGCGCAGAAATTATCAAGGAACGGGCAAAAATATGCAAGCACTGCAACAGGGAAGTCGCCGGCTCTTAGGCCCTCCGGCTTTTGAAGCTGTAAATCGTATGTAAAAGGGCAGCCCTCGCGGCTGCCCTTTTCAGGTTCTACATTACAGCAAAAGAATCGATCAGAGTCTTTTCCAGGGGCATGTCAAATTTCAGGTGTATTGAAAAATCGTCAAAAACCTGGGATTGCACCGCAGTAACCTGGCCGCTTTTCTCCACGAGAACGTCTTCCCCGTTTTTCAGGTTTGCCGTAAAAGAAACAAAAATCTTTCGGCCAAGCAGCATGCGCACTGTTTCCGCCTTGGAGGTTTTTATGAAAAAGGAAAGTCCGCCCTCGGATATATCCGAGACGTCTCCCTTATAAAATTTATCAATTTTTTTCCCGGTGGAATCGAACAGCTGAAATAACATTTTAACGGGCAGGGAAATCCGGTTATACTCCCGCCGATCCATCCCTTTTTCCACCAAGGCGCTTTTTATTTTGTCCTGTTTGCTGCAATAGTCGAGCAGCTTGGATTCCAGGGCAGGGGCTTCGGTTTTCCATTTTTTAATAATACCGTTTTCCAGGCAATATGCCTTGACATTCCCCTGGGCGGTGATGGACATCGTCGATACGGTTGTTGTAAAAAACTGGTCTTTTCCGAAAAAATCCCCTTGTTTCAGAACGCCTAGCAGTGCCTGTTTGCTTTCCCCGGAAAAAACAACTTTTACCTCGCCCCTGTTAATGAAAAACAGGCGATTGGCTATCTGCCCCTGTTCAACAATGACGGTGCCCGCATCAAAGATGACATCCTTCATGCCATAGTAAAGGGCATTGCCCTCATTGACGGTAAGATTTTCATAAAGCCCCTTCCAGATTTCCCGGTGTTCCGGATCCACGCTCTGGTTTTTGGCCTCATCAATGGCCTCTTGGGCCCGGACAATTTCCGTAAGCGCCATGGGATCGACTTCATAGAGCTTTTCGTGGAGGGCTTCGGCTTTTTTAAAGTCTTTTCTCTCCGCATAAGACACGATCAGTTCAAACAGGAGCGTAACCGCATCGCTTGTCTTGTTTTCCTGCAGATACTGATCAACGAGAGATTCCTTCACGTTATTTTCGCTCATAATCAAGCCTCCTTTGGATAAGCCGCTGCATTATTAGAACTATCGTTTAATTTCGGCAAGCGCCCTTGCTGCAGCAGACCTGATACTTTCCGGCTCTTTTTTGTCAAAGAACCTTTTTTTACGGATAACATTGTCCAGTGCCGAAGTGGCCTGCTCCGCTTTCATCCGCCCCAGGGCTTCGCACGCTTTTTCCCTTATTTCATCCCGGTACGCCTTGTTTTGGATCGACACATCCGATGAAAGGAAATCAATAAGCCATGGAATGGCCTGCTTGTATTGCAACGCACCGATTACGGAAATGATGTATGAATGCAATTGTGCATCCACTTGTTCGAAATTGTCACGGAGCATCCGCCCTGCGTCCTTGCCCCCTATGGTCTGGAAGCTTTTTATTGTTTCGCGTTGTATCCTGTAATCCGGAAATATCAGAAATCTTTCAAGTATCGGCATATGAACGTCGTTCCCCAGGCGACCTGCAAGCAATATGAGGTTCCGGATATAGTACCATGGCCCGTCATGTTCAAGCCGCCGTAATATTTCCGGAAGTGCGGGGGAGCCGATTTGTGTTATGGTTTGTATGATGCGGTTTCTTTCCGTCATGTCATTGCTGTCTCTCAAGCGGTCGAGGAGCTTTTCCATATTCCTGGTGCCAAGGCTGACCAGGTTTTCAATATCTTCCTTTTGTGATGACAGATCGGTTTCACCGGTTTTTTTAAACGTCCTTGCCATCAGGTCGTCAAGCAGTTCTTCTTCCGATAGCTGCTCGATCATATTCTGGGCGATGGTATGTATGGCTTCTTTTCTTTTAACATCCCGCCTTGCGATGCGGTCATAGGTCTCGATAATTCTTCCGACTTTTTCCCCTCTGCCCGACTTTACCAGCCGGCGGATCAGGTTTGCCATTCTGTCGGCCACCATCTCGAACTCATTGACCGCCTCTGTTTCAGACAGCGCCCATGTGGAAAGTGTTTTTGATATCTCCAGGCGGAGTCCGGTATGACCCGTTGATGCCAGTTTCTCATCCACCTTTGCCATTGTGGTGGCAACCGCTTTTCGGATGTCAGGATCTTCGTGGGCAAGGCCGCTTTCCATGCGCTTTAAAAGCATGCCGATGACATTTTTCTTTCCCGCCGTTACAAGCTGCGAAAAAACGTCCGGCAATGCTTCGCTTGTCATGGACTCTTTAAACACCTCAAGTTCCGAGGCGGCGATGCGCTTCAACGCATTTACAAGCAAACTTTCCTTCAATCCCGATGTCGCAAACTTTTCACCCGGCACACCCGGCGGTTGTTTGTCCTTGCCATCCGTTCTTGTATAAATTTTTTCGTCTACCTGCACATGGATGATATTCTGCTTCTCAACAAGCGCAGTTAATCCGCCATCCATATGTATGTCTTCGGAAGGCCTTGCCGCCATCTGCAGAAAATCGAACAGCTCTGTCTCGTCAATTCCGCTTGTAAACGTTATGCAATTGATGCCCATCTCCATCATCATTGACTTAAATGCGCGGACAGGATCGGACTTCTGGAGCTTTTCCCGCAGAACATCTCCCTGGATCAGCAGCTTTGCTTCTGCTTCTGCATATTCCAGCGATACTTCCGTTTCGAGAATTTCCGTCATCTGCTGATACACCCGCATCATGCCGCTTTTAACAATGTTGCTTTCAGGCGGATAAAGGCGGATATTGGTTATAGCGCCATTCAAGGCAAACAGCAGGTCAACGGCTTTTTGTATCGACCGGTAATTCTCCATGGTTTCATCTTCCCAAAACGCATCCCATCAATTGCTTCAGCAGTCGTTTCCGGCTGTATTGACGTTCATTATATCATAGGACCGAAAAATAATTTTTTCTTTTTCACGTCTGTCGTCAGGCAGCGGAACCGGTTCTTTCTTTGCAAGCATGGTCCTTGCCGTTTCAGGCGAAGGAATCGCATCAAGCCCTTCACCGATGAATCTGCGGGATATCGCGTCAAAAACCAGCGCTGTATGCCCGTCAGATGCAACGGCAACGGGTATGGGATGCTCCCCTGCAATCCGGGCGGCATAGACGACCTCCCTTTCCCTGGAACCCAGGGACCCTGCAGCGCACTTGATCACCATGAACATCTTCTTATCGACAAAAACGACCAGATCCAGTTTTGTATGATACGGCTTGCCGGAAACCTCCAGAAGAAGCGCCATATCGACCAGGATATCCGTTTTCGCGTATCCCTTTTCGGTTACAAGGTATTTTTCCACGGCCTGGCGATTGGCTTCCGGTCCGACATCTATCACCGTTTTGCCGGTGATGAAATCGGTTATGACCCGGTGATTTGAAAAATTGGCGACCATATTCCTTTTCTCAATTTATATCAATGATATAAGCGGCGGTTTTTTATGAAACAGTATTTCAAGGAAATAAACAGCGTTTTTTTCATGAAACAAAAAATACCCTCAGGTATCAAGTCTTTACAATCAGAGCGGTTCCGGTCATGTCAGCCGGCTTTTCTATGCCCATTACTTCCAGAATCGTCGGTGCAATATCTCCCAGCACCCCGGTTCGCAGGCGGTATCCGTCGCCGATGCCGTTTGCCAGGACAAAAGGAACGTCATTTAGGGTATGGGCGGTATGCGGCTTTCCCTCTTCCATCATTTTTTCGGAGTTGCCGTGGTCGGCGGTTGCCATTACCGTGTACCCGTTTTCAAGGGCGCAGCCGGCGACTTTTTCCACGCATTTGTCCACCGCCTCGCAGGCCTTGATGACCGCCTCCATGATACCGGTGTGACCCACCATGTCAAGGTTCGCGAAATTCATCACAATCAGGTCGTATCTTCCTGAACCGATTTGCCGTACCGCTTCCTCGGCGACTTCAAAAGCGCTCATTTCCGGCTTTTCATCATAGGTGCGGATATCCCGGGGAGAAGGGATCAGAACCCGCTCCTCGTTTTCAAAGGGACTTTCCTCGCCACCGTTGAAAAAATAGGTAACATGCGCGTATTTTTCGGTTTCGGCCAGCCTGAGCTGCCGCAGTCCGTTGTTGGTGATGACTTCCCCCAGGATATTCTTTAAATGGACCGGTCCGAAAGCCACGGGCAGATCAAAGGTTTCATCATACTGGGTCATGGTTACGTATGAACAGAGTTTAGGTCTTTTCTCCCGCTTGAAAAAATCAAAGGACGCTTCGGTAAATGCGCGGGTAATCTGCCGGGCGCGGTCCGGGCGAAAATTGAAAAAAATAATGCCGTCCCCGTCTTTTATCCCGTCAAAAGGATTTCCGTCCGGTCCGACCATTGCAACAGGCCTCACAAACTCGTCTGTCTCTCCCTTTGCATAGGCATTTGTCACGGCTTCCACAGGGTCTGTTTCCGCCGTCCCTTCTCCCATGGTATAGAGCCGATACGCCTTCTCTGTCCGATCCCATCGGGTATCACGATCCATGGCATAAAACCGCCCGCACAGGGTCGCAATATGACCCAGCCCTTTTTCCTGGGTAGCTTCCGCGACACGCTTGATATAACCCGCGCCGCTGTCCGGAGGGGTGTCCCTTCCGTCCAGGATGGCATGAATATCCACTTTTTCAATGCCTTTGGCTTTTGCCATATCGATCAGGGCAAGCAGATGGTGCAGCTGGCTGTGAACCCCCGCATCCGAAACCAGGCCCATCAGATGAAGGGTTGATCCTTTATGGCGGACGGTTTCCATGCCGTCGGAAAGTGCTTTGTTTTCAAAAAGAGATCCGTCTTTAATGGCCAGGTCGATCCGCAGGAGAACCTGGTGCACGATCCTGCCAGCGCCGATATTGAGGTGTCCCACCTCGGAATTGCCCATAACCCCCTCCGGCAGGCCGACCGCTTCGCCGGAACACATAAGCCGGGTGTTGGGATAATGACTGCAGAGCTTGTCGAAATAGGGTGTTTTCGCAAGCCAGGTGGCATTGTTTTCATCATTGGGAGCGATTCCCCATCCATCCAGAATCATCAACAGGCATTTCTTTTTCCGCTCGTTTTTCTTCTGCATATCCTTCTTTTCCGCTTTTTCCATGAACGTTGTCACGTCTTGTTTTCCCGCATCAGACCACAGGCTTTCAATATCGTAGAAAAGCCGTACCGGTTCGTGAAAAACATGGATAACCACGTGCCCGTAATCCAACAGCGCCCAGTGCCCTTCCTTCATCCCCTCGACGCTCAATGCTTTTACGCCTGATTTTTTAAGGTCTCTTTCAATGAAATCCGCAATTGCGGATACCTGTCTGTGCGACCGGCCGGATGCAATCAGAAAGTAATCGGTTACATCCGATATCTTGCGCACATCAAGGATAACCACTTCGGTGGCCTTCCGGGCCATGGCCGCCTTGACACACAGGTACAGCGTGGGATCTACGACATCATGTGTCATGCAAACAATCCTTTATCGTAAATATATGAGATCACCGGTTCCGGGGTCAGGTAGCGGATCGATCTTCCTTTGCGAATAAGTTCTCTGATGGCGGTGGCCGAAATGCCCAGTGCGGTTACGTCAAAGAGGTTTACAGGCATTAATGTTTCATGCAAAAAGCAGTTTTCCTTTTTTTTATACACGTATCCAGATGAAACGGTTTTTTGCAGAAACTCGCCAATCCCTGTAAAACCGTCGTTCAGGATCGTATTTCGATCCTCCGGGCGGGACATGACGATAAATGAAATTTCTTCAAAGAGCCTGGCGTAATCCTTCCACGTATCGATCTCCATAAAGGCATCCAGTCCCATGATGAGAAAGCATTGCGTGGATGCGGGAAACGAATGGGTCAACTGCCTTACCGTGTCTATGGTGTAGGATCTGCCGGGGCGCTTCAGTTCCGCATCCGAAATGGAAAAACCCGGAGCCCCATCGATTGCCAGAGACAGCATGGCAAAACGATCCGAGTCATCGGCAAGCGCTTTTTTATCCTTATGGGGTGGATTGGCCGTGGGGATTAAATGGATATGGTCAAGGCCGAACCCCTCCATTACCTCGAGAGCCGTCCGAAGATGGCCGAAATGGACCGGATTAAAGGTGCCGCCAAACAGCCCTGCTCGTATCAAAACAATCTGCTTCCCTTATTCTGATGATTTTCCAGTTCAGCTTCGTATCTGGCCGTGACCCCGCACAACGAATTTCGTCGTGGTCAATTCCTTTAAACCCATGGGTCCGAAAGCATGCAGCTTGGACGTGCTGATGCCCATTTCCGCACCCAGGCCCAATTGACCGCCGTCATTGAACCGGGTAGACGCATTGACCAGCACCACCGAAGAATCGATTTCCTTTAAAAAGCGCTCGGCATTCATGTAGTCCGAGGTCACGATCGCCTCGGTATGCTGGGAGCTGTAGCGAGCGATATGGGCCATTGCCGAATTGATGTCTTCAACTACCTTGACGGAAACGATCAAATCCAGGTATTCCTCGTGCCAGTCATCCTCAGAGGCTTTGACAGCCATGGGAAGAATTCGGCACGTTTCTTCACAGCCCCTGATTTCGACCCCTGCCGCCGTATAGCGGGCGGCCATATCAGGCAAAAAAACCGGCGCCGCCTTTCTGTGCACAAGCAGGGTCTCCATTGCATTGCAGACCCCGGGACGCTGCACCTTGGCGTTGAAACAGATCTCTTCCGCCATTTTCATGTCGGCTGCAAGATCCACGTATACGTGGCAGACCCCCTTGTAATGCTTGAGCACGGGGATTTTCGAATTCTCCACCACGAACCGGATCAACCCCTCCCCGCCCCTTGGGATGATCAGGTCTATTTCCTCTTCCCGTCCAAGAAGAACGGTAATGGCCTTCCGGTCGGTAACCGGAACAATCTGGACCGCGTTTTGAGGCATGGACGTTTCGGTGAGCGCTTCGGATATGCTTTTTGCAAGGGCAAGGTTGGAATGGATGGCTTCGGATCCTCCGCGCAAAATAACGGCATTTCCCGACTTCAAACACAAACCGGCCGCATCGATGGTCACATTGGGCCGCGATTCGTAAACGATACCGATAACCCCGAGCGGTATGCGTACGCGGCTGACCTCCAGCCCGTTGGGACGCACCCATGTGCCGTCCGATGAGCCGACGGGGTCCTGCAGACCGACGACTTCCCGGAGACCGTTCGCCATGGACGCGATGGTATCATCGCCTACCGTTAAACGATCGATCATGGCATCGGAAAGCCCGTTTTTTTTTGCGGACTCCAGGTCCAGTACGTTTTGCGATTGGATGTATGGGGCGTGACTGGAGATTTTATCGGCAATCGCCGTAAGCGCGGCATTCTTTTTGGCGGTTGAAGCGCAGGCCACTTCCGCGGCCGCCTTTTTTGCCGCCTTCGCCATTTGCAAGACAATATCTTCAACCGTCATAAACCGTCTCCCTCCTGTCTGTTTACGCCCTTACAGGCAGTTGCCGATTACGGTCATGTTATTCCGGTGAATGACCTCGTCATATGGTTTTTGCCCAAGCGCACCCTTTATCCGGTCGCTCCGGAATCCCATTATTTTGCGGATGTCCGCCGCAGTATAGTTGACGAGCCCGGTTGCCAGCCAGTTTTCCCGCCCGTCATGCAGCGCCACGGAAGCGCCGATGCCGAAATCTCCTGCAACACCAGTGATGCCGCTTGGGAGAAGGCTTTTCCCCTTCCGGAGAATGGCATCCACCGCACCGTCATCGATCGTTAAAACCCCTTTGGGCTTTCGGTGAAACGCAATCCAGCATTTCCGGTTGGAAAGCCTCTCCGTAGACGGCGCAAAAAAAGTGCCGGTTTCTTTGCCGGAAAACAAGGTCTCAAGGATGTCGTCGCTGGTGCCGTTGGCAATGACCATTGGAATCCCGGCTGCAGTCACTTTCCGGGCCGCCCGGATCTTTGAAAGCATGCCCCCGGTGCCAAGCACCCCCGGCAGCCCGCTTGCTACCTTTTCGATCTCCCGGTTTATCTGTGCAACAACAGGAATCCTTACCGCATCCGGATCGGAACGCGGATCACTGGAATAAAGGGCGTCAATATCTGTCAGGTTGATCAGTACATCCGCATCCATCATCAATGTAATTAAAGCGGAGAGGTTGTCATTATCGCCGAACTTGATTTCCTCGGTGGCCACCGTATCATTTTCATTAATAACCGGCAGCACCTTCCATTCCATGAGAGTATTCAATGTGTTGCGGGCATTCAGATACCTGCGCCTGCTGCTGCTTAAATCATCCCCGGTCAGAAGAATCTGGGCGACCTTGTGATTGTGGCGGGAAAAGGCGACCTCATACGTCCAGATCAAATCCGCCTGACCGACCGCAGCCACGGCCTGACGCTTGGGAATCTCTTCGGGCCGTTTATAAAAGCCGAGCTTCTTCTGCCCGCACGCCATGGCGCCGGATGATACAAGCAGTACTTCGCGCCCCGAATCGATCAGCCAGGAAATCTGTCGGCTCACGCTGTCTATGCGGTCCATATTGAGCCCGTATTTTCCTGTCAAAACACCGCTGCCGATTTTTACGACAATGCGTCTGGACTGGTCAAAAACGCTTTTCCGGTCAGTGATCATGATCTTTTTCTTTGTCGATCCTGTTTTCGAGGGCACGTAAAAGTTCTTTGATTCCTGCTCCGGTGGCGGCGGAAACGTTGTGTATATCGAGCCCTTCTGCTGCATCTTCAAACCGCTTCGCAAGGCGGACCGCATCCGGAAGGTCCATCTTGTTTATGGCGATGATCTGCGGTTTTTGGGCCAACAGAAGGGAAAAGCCTGCAAGCTCCCTGTTTATCTTGTGATATAGTTCCAGCGGGGCTTCGGGATCGATTGATGATCCGTCGATTACATGGAGGAGAACGCCGGTGCGTTCAACATGCCGCAGAAAACGGATTCCAAGGCCCGCGCCGGTGTGGGCGCCTTCGATCAATCCCGGAATATCCGCTGCAACAAAGGGTTCGCTGCTTCCGGTTTGAACCACGCCGAGCATGGGACTTAGCGTAGTGAAGGGATAATCGGCGATTTTCGGCCTGGCACTGGAAATACGGGAAAGGAGTGTTGACTTGCCGGCGTTTGGAAAGCCGATGATGCCGACATCGGCAAGCAGTTTGAGTTCAAGCTTCAGGGAAAAGGCTTCCCCAGGGGTTCCCGGCTGCGCATACCGGGGGGCTCGATTGGTCGATGTGGCGAATCTCCGGTTTCCGCGCCCCCCCATGCCGCCTTTTGCCACGACGGCTGTCTGGCTGTCATGTATACAGTCGCAGACGAGTTCCCCGGTTTCGGCATTCGTTATCACGGTACCGGGAGGAACATCTATCACGAGGTCTTCCCCTTTTTTGCCGGTTTTCTGCTGCCCCTGTCCGGCCCCGCCGTCCGGCGCCTTGAAATTTCTCTTGAAGCGGAAGGAATAAAGGGTTCTCCGGCGGACGGTGGTATGGACAATAACGTTTCCACCGTCTCCGCCGTCCCCGCCGTCCGGCCCACCGCGGGGAATATACTTTTCACGCCGAAAACTGGCGCATCCTCGTCCGCCGCTGCCTGCGGCAACGGTGATCAGTGCCTCATCAATAAATTTCACGCGGCGGCATATACGCTGACTTTTTTCCGGGAACGCCCTTTGCGTTCATAGGAAACAACGCCGTCGATGGTAGCGAAAAGGGTGTAATCTTTTCCCACCCCGACATTTTCACCCGGATGAATTTTCGTTCCAAGCTGTCTGACCAGTATATTGCCGGCCCGTACTTTCTGT
Organism: Desulfobacteraceae bacterium; assembly: GCA_011389515.1. Classification (GTDB taxonomy): domain Bacteria; phylum Desulfobacterota; class Desulfobacteria; order Desulfobacterales; family Desulfosalsimonadaceae; genus B1SED10-16. The sequence continues at coordinate 1,998 of JAABUA010000037.1, read as the reverse complement.
CCGCCGAAACGTTTGACGCCTCGCCGCTGTCCATTGCTGTCGCGGCCGTTTTTAGAACTGCCGCCTGCCTTTTTATGTGCCATTTGTCAATACCTCAATCGTATATGATTTCTTAAAAAACCATGGGATCAAAAAAAGATGCCGCATCAACCCGGGAAGCCAAAAATAAAGCCGCTTCTTTCAGCCATTGACAATGTTGTCTATCTTGATCGCGGTAAACGGCTGCCGGTGACCCTGTTTTCTCCTGTAGCGCTTGCGTCGCTTATATTTGAAAACAAGAATCTTTTTCGCTTTTGCCTGCTCGACAATGCTGGCGTTGACCACTGCATTGTCAACAACAGGACTTCCAATGGTAACGTCGTCACCTTCGGCAACCATGAGCACCCTGTCGAGGGCTACCGTATCGCCGATCTCCCCCGGAATCTTTTCGATGCGCAGGATCTCTCCCGTACTTACTTTATATTGCTTGCCGCCCGTGGCAATAACTGCATACATAATTGTCCCCCCCGTATTTCTCGTTAAATTATAAAACAAGAAATTATAGATTTATAACAGAATTTGTCAACAAAAAAAAGACCTCTCAAAAAAACAAGTAAAAGGGGTTCACCCGAAAACGGGTGAACCCCTTTTACTTAAAAATCCGGTCAGGGCGTTATCCCCTGACTTCCTCCTTTACCCCCACAACCGTTTTAAAGAGCAGCGTCAACACAAGAAACCCGATTGCATATACGCCAAGGGATATGATCACTTCCGGAACCGTCGGAATGTATTCGCTTACTTCATGAAGCGGGTTGGGAATAAATCCGCCCGAGATCAGGCCGAGCCCCTTGTCGATCCAGGACCCGAAGAAAATAAAGAGACATGCCAGACCAAGAACATATTCGTTTTTGCGTCCTGACGGTATAAGCAGCAATACGGCCGCGGTCATAAGCATCAAAAGGGATGCCCACATCCACGGCACCAGAGCGCCTTTGCCGTTCAGCCCGAAATAGAGGTAGATCTTGTGGTCCATATGCCCCGGCAGCTGGCTGTAGAAGGTTACGAAAACCTCGCAGAAAAACAGAAACAGACTGGCGAGGGTCGCGTAGCAGACGATCTTTGCAAGGGTCTGGATCGGTTTTGTTCCCACATCGAACGTCGTGAACTTGCGCAAAATGAAACTCAACAGAATCAGGAAAGCCGGCCCTGCGGCAAAAGCGGAAGCAAGAAACTTCGGTGCAAGGACCGCACTCAGCCAGAAACCCCTTCCGGGAAGACCCGAATACAGAAACGCGGTAACCGTGTGAATGCTGACGGCGAAGGGGACTGAAAGGTAAATCAATGGCTTCAGCCACTTTTCAGGCGGCACCCCTTCCTTTTCCGCGGACAAAACGTTCCATCCGATAATAATATTGAGAAACAGGTACCCGTTCAGCACGATCATGTCCCAGAACAGCATGGAATGGGGCGTGGGGTAAAGGATCACGTTCATCAGGCGAGCCGGTTGGCCAAGGTCGACAATGATGAACAGCAGACACATGAGCACGGCGGACACGGCTAAAAATTCGCCCAGAACGGTCATCTTGCCGAATGCCTTGTAGTCATGAAGATAATATGGGATTACAAGCATAACCGCCGATGCGGCAACGCCTACCAGAAAGGTAAACTGTGCAATGTAAAACCCCCACGATACATCACGGTTCATACCGGTGATGCCCAGGCCGAATTCCAGCTGCTGCAGGTAAAACAGAAAACCGATACCTACCAGGACCAGCAGCCCAAGGACCAGCGTCCAGTATAATTTGCTTCCACTTAGCGCTTTTTCTAGCATAGCTCCCTCATACGATGGTCATATGATATAAGATACGGATGGAAAAGTCCCCAGTTCCGCCTTCCGGGTGATTGCATATTTCTCCGCAAGCAATTTCCGGATTTCCGAAGCCGGATCCTCCAGATCCCCGAACGTCAGTGCACCGTTTGATGCTTCTACACAGGCCGGTGCTTCGCCTCTGGCCAGTC
>JAABUA010000036.1 GCA_011389515.1 Desulfobacteraceae bacterium | reverse complement strand
ACGGTTCCGAATATTTCCGCATTAAAGATAGAAGGCAGGAAAAAAGGGCCTCATTACGTATTCTACACGGTAAAGGCATACCGGATGCTTCGCGACCATCCCGGGGACAACGAGGCGAAAAAAAGCGCCCTTGCATGTCTTGAATATGCCATGGGGCGGGGCGGCACCCATTATAATTTTCTTACCCAGCGGCAATGGAACCCCATCGATGTCGAATCCCAGACCGCCTCAGGGCAGCTCGTGGGAAAGATCCAAGGGACCATGCTCAAGCCCTATGTCGAGCCGCAGCGGCAGCTCTTTGCAAAGGATGTGCTTCGCATCGGCTATGAAGACGAACCCGGACACAAAACCTATCGCGTATCTAAAAGTGTTCCCAAGCGGGGGCGGTTGTTTCTGAACCTTTCCAAAAAGGAGCGGCTCGTCAACAAGACGCCGGTTTTTCTGATCGACCGCAGGGAGTCGGACCTTCTCCATGAAATAAACCGTCTCGAAAGCCTTGTGGCGCCGGCAAAAGAAGAATCTCCGGCTTCTTCAGGGTTCCGGGTTCATATGCCTGCCCGGTTTTCGAAACCACTGCAGCCCGTTGAAATGCACGTGGCGCGGGGACCGGTCAAGGGGCCGGGACCACCCGGACGGGTTTCCGGTATCTGGATTGACGGGAATTTGTCCCGGGTACCTGCAAAGCATGTGAAGCAAACGTGGTGGTGGCTTCCCCCCGTTGTATGGCCGTTGGATGAACCCGGTATTAAGACGGCGGTTGACCGTGTCCTGCGAATGGGGGGGAGGCGTTTTGTGATCAATGCCCCTTGGCAGACAGCGTTTTTCCCGGCCGACAACAAACCGGACATATGGGCCGGCCCTTTCTGCAATACGGCCAATTCCCTGGCTGTTGCCAACCTTGCGGCCATGGGCTGCCAAGGGGTTATCGTGAGCCCTGAACTGGGTGAAACGGATTATCTGCATTTTGCCCAGACAAGTCCGCTCCCTTTGGGCATCGTCGTCTACGGCAACTGGCCCCTTTGTATTTCCCGGATCAAGTCCGAGCCCCTCAAGACGGATACCTTTTTTGAAAGTCCCAAAAAAGAGCGTGCCTGGGTGCACAAACACGGGGGGAACTTCTGGGTGTATCCCGAATGGCCCATTGATCTGCGTGATTATGTTTTCCCACTGAAAAAGGCCGGTTATACGATGTTTGTCCATTTAAACGAGATGCTGCCCAAAGACATCCAGATGAAAAACCGACCCGGCAAATGGAACTGGGATGTCGGCTTGCGATAGCAGGGATTCCGGAGAAAAGCCCTGAGAAAAGGCATTTTATGTATAGGAGAATCGCGGCTGGGCGTTTATGAGGGTTTTCGTGTAGTCGTCTTTTGGATTTTCAATCACGTCTTTTGTCGGTCCGGTCTCGACAATCCGCCCCTTATGGATAACCGCGATGCGGTCGCAGAAGAAACGCGCTGCTGCAAGATCGTGGGTGATAAAAAGGAATGCCACGTTTTTCTCCCGCTTGATTTTCGAGAGCAGCTTGAAAATGGAAAAGGATATGGATGCGTCCAGCATGGATGTCGGCTCGTCCGCAATCACGAACTCCGGGTCCAAAATCATGGCCCTTGCAATGGCCGCCCGCTGGCGCTGCCCGCCGGAAAGCTGATGCGGATAGCGGGAGGAATAGGATGCGGCAGGGGCAAGACCCGACATTTCAAGGGCCTGTTTGACAAGATCACCGCGGGCTTCGTCGTTTCCGATCCCATGAATAACCAATGGCTCCGCAATTGAATCATACACGGAAAAATAGGGATTGAGGCTCTGATACGGATCCTGCGGTATCAGCTGGATTTTCCTTCGGAACGCTTTCAGTGCCGGACCTTTCAAATCGCGTACCGACATGCCGTCAAAACGGATTTCCCCGGTGTCGAAGTCTTCCAGTTTGAGCGTGAGCCTTCCCAGGGTGGTCTTGCCGCTGCCGCTGCCCCCCACCAAGCCGAAAACCTCCCCTTTTTCAATGGAAAAAGAAACGCCGTCGACCGCCGTAACCCCGGCATCCGGTTTTCCAAACAGAAAAGGCTTCGAGCGGTATTGCTTGACGACGTTTTTGATTTCCAGAATCATGTGTTGACCTTTATTTTTGTCTCCCATCAGTCGTTCTGTCCGCACAGCCGGCACAACGCCTTGTGCGTAGGCGTGATTTCCCGCCATTTCGGCGGCGCGGTAAAACACTGCGCTTCAGCCCGGCTGCAGCTCTCGGCGTATCCGCATACCCCGGCAAAGAAGTCCGGCGAAAAATCGCACGCAACTTCCGGTTTGTCTGCATGAAAATCGAAAACGCCGTCTATGGTCAGATGCGATGACAAAAGGGCAATGGTATACGGGTGAACCGGGGCAACAAAGACCTCTTCTCTTTTTCCCTGTTCAACGATTTTTCCACGGTACATGACCATGATATCCTGGCATGCTTCGGCGACAACGCCGATATCGTGGGAGATAAAAATACCGGCAATACCCCTTTGCCTTTGTATATCCTTTATTTTCCGAATGATCTGGTCCTGCACGATTACATCGAGTGCGGTGGTGGGCTCATCGGCGATCACCAGGTCCGGCCGGCAGGAAAGGGCCATGGCGATGACGGCCCGTTGTTTCATCCCTCCGCTGTACTGGTGCGGGTAATCAAAGATCCGCTGTTCGGGTATATCCACAAGATCATAGAGCTCCTTGATTTCCTTTTGGATCCTTTCCTCGGAAAACTCCGGGTTGTGAATCCTTATGGCCTCGATGATCTGGTCCCCCACCCGGTGAACCGGGTTCAGGGCGTTCATCGCCGCCTGGAAGATCATGGAAATCTTTTTCCAGCGAAACGCCTGGAGCTCTTTTTGCGACAGCGCAAGGAGGTCTGATCCTTCAAACAGTATCCGTCCTTCCCGAACGAATCCGTTTTCCGGCAAAAGGCCCAGAAGCGACATTCCGATGGTGGTTTTGCCGCAGCCGGATTCCCCCACGATCCCCAGAAACTTGCCCCTTTCCAGGCGAAAAGAGACGTTCTCCACGGCCGTGACCGGTCCGGATCGGGTGTGGTAGGCGATGGTCAGGTTGTCAACGTCAAGAAGCGGCATAATCGGCCTTTTGTATTTTTCTCAGTCTCGGGTCCAATACTTCCTCCATGGCCCTGCCCATCATGTAAAAGGACAGGGTGATGAGCGAAATGCATATTCCCGGCGGCAGCAGCCAGTATGGCGCCTGGAACATGTGCCCGGTTTTCCATACCCATTGGAGCATCATTCCCCAGCTCACCGTGTTGGGGTCGCCGAATCCCAGAAATGCTAAAGCCGCCTCCACGATGATCGCGGAGGTGACGCGAAAGGTCATGTATAGAAGCGCCATGGGCAGCACATTGGGAAGAATGTGTCTGAAAATAATCCGTATATGCGACGCCCCCGCCACCCGCGCCATATCGACAAACGGTCGTTTTTTCAGGGTAAGGGTCTGGGACCGTATGACCCGCGCCACCGCGGGCCAGCGGAACAGGGCGATCAGGATCACGATGATCCAGATGCTCAGCTGCCCGAACAATACGGACAGAAGCAGTATGACAAGCAGGGACGGCATGACCATGATCATGTCCGCAAACCGCATGAGCAGGGAATCGGCGATTCGCCCGCCGTATCCCGCGATCATGCCGATCAGCGTGCCCAAAACGATGCTGATGAAGGCCGCTGAAACACCCACCAGGAAAGCGACCCGGGCCCCGGTGAGCAGCTGGCTGAAGATGTCCCGGCCGATATTGTCCGTTCCCAGCCAGTGGCGCCAGCTTGGCGGCGAGGCGTATGAAATCAGGGGGTCCACGCCGGTCATGGGGTGGTACATGGGGTCCACAAGGGGCGGAATGTAGCTGGCAAGCGCCATTGCGCCAAAAAGGATCAAGAGGTAAAGCCCGATCTTTCCCACCATGTTTTTATAAAACAGGGACCATCCGGCAGAAAACCGCTGGCGTTTGTAGGACCGTCTTGTTTTTTTGTCTATTACATTTTCCATGGAATATGCCGCATGCCGATTGCTGGTTATCGTCAATAACTGATCCGGGGATCTAAGTACGCATATAGAATATCCACGATCAGATTTGCCACTAAAACGACCAGGGCAATAAACAGAAAGGACGCCATGGCCAGGGGATAGTCAGAATTGCTTACCGCAAAAATCAACTCCCTGCCGATACCCGGCCAGGAAAACACGGTTTCCGTGAGCGCGCCGCCATTGACGGAAAACGCCAGGCTCAGGCCCACCGATGTGACAACGGGCAATAACGCGTTGGGGGCGGCATGGCGGTTTCTCACCTGTTTTTCAGACAACCCCTTTGCCCTGGCGGTCAGAATGTAGTCCTCCTTTATTGTTTCCAGCATGCTGCTTCGCATGATCAGCAGGTACGAGCCTGTGTTCACGATAAAGAGCGTCAGCAGCGGCAGCAGCATGTGGTGGAGGACATCGACAGCTTTCGCAAAAAAACCGGCTTCGGGATTCACCCAGATTTCGGGCGTCATCATGCCGCTTAAAGGGAACCAGCCGACCCAGTAGGCGAAAAACCATATGAAAAGCAGCGAGATCCATGGCAGAAAAAGCGTGTTGCATACCAGGGCGAATATGGTCGTCCACGTGTCGATCGCTTTCCCCTTGTACCAGGCGATGATCTTTCCCAGCCAGACGCCGGCCATGGCCGCAAGAATCGTGGCCGTGGTAAAAAGAAGTATGGTATTGGGAAGGCGCTCTGAAATGATTTCAATGACGGGCCGGCCGTAATGGAACGATGTCCCGAAATTGCCGGTAAAAAAATTCTTGATGTAATAGAGGTACTGGATCCAGATGGGCTGGTCGAGCCCGAGCTGCGCAACCATGCGTTCCACGTCTTCCGGCGTCATGGTAAGATCGACCATCATTGAAATGGGATCTCCGGGGGCCGCATGAAACAGCAGGAACAATCCCGTCATGATGATGCCGAACACCACCAGGATTTCGATGCTTCTTCGCAATAAAAGCGATTTCAGGTTCATAACGATATTTCCGGTTTTTCGCGTGCTTGCGCTTTTTTCCTTGTCACATGTCGGCTTCTGTCGATTTCACCCGGCATATGGACCAGATGTTCCCGATGCCGTCGATCATCTGTTCCCAGCCCGTAAAGCGTTTTTCCCCGACAGCCTCGATCGCTGCGGGGTTGTACAGGGGGATGTAGGGGACATCCTCCATTACCACCTGCTGCATCTTCCGGATCAGCTCCTGCCGTATCCGGGGGTCCATGGCCTGTACCGACTCGTCTGCAAGCCGGTCGAATTCGGGGTTGCTGTAGCCGCTCATATTCCAGCCGCCGGGCCGGTTGTTTGCGGAGTGAAAAAAACTTCTCAGGTAATCCGGGTCCAGGGCAAGCTGGCCGTAGCCCAGAATGAATGTGTCAAAGTCATGCCTGTCTTTTATCCGCTGCAGGAGCGCTCCAAACGACATGGGCCTGGCGGATGCTGGAATGCCTAAATCCTTCAGCCACTCCTGGATGATAACACCGCACGTGGCGCGCGCCGGATCATAGTCGGCCGGCGGGGTCAGTATGGTGAAGTCATCCATGGGCCGGCCGTCCGGTAGAAGAATCCTGGACGGGGTGACGACTTCCCCGGATCGATTTACCGGCGCTGTCTCCCAGGTATAGCCGTTTTCTGAAAGCAGCCTGTGCGCTTTTTTGATCCGGTCGTCTCTGGAAAGTCCCTGACCGTAACGAGGCAGATGTTCCTCGTACCAGAAAAGGTTTTCAGAGGGCACAATGGAATCCATGCGCGCGGCATATCCCTGGAGCACGCGTTCTATGATGAAATTCTTGTCGATAACGGTGTTTGCCGCCCGTCGGAAGGCCGGATCGGAAAACGGGGGTTTCCTGACATTGAAACCCATGTAATAAAGGGCGCTCCGGTCGCTCAGGTACACTTTCGTGTTTTCATCCTTTTCGAGATCCTCTATGTACCCGGGCTGGATAGACCACCAGAAAAAGTCGATGGTGTCTTTTTTTAATGCAAGGACGCCCACATCGGCGGTTCCGTATATTTTAAACAGGATTGCATCGGCATGGGGCCCCAGTTTCCGGTTGCTGATTTCGATACCACTCCCGAAAAAATGGTCGTTTTTTACAAGGTGCAGAAAAGCCCCTTCCCGCCATTGGGCAAGAACGTACGGCCCGCTTCCCAGCGGCTTTTCCACCCGGGCATTCATCAGCGCGATCAGCGGATTTGCCATGGTTTTGGCTTTTTCGGCAATGGGTGCCCACTGGCTTTTGGGAACGATGTAGTTCACCAGGGTTCGCGTGAGAAATATGGCCCGCGGCTCCGCCAGATAAAACCGCACGGTTTTTTCGTCGATGGCCACCGTTTTTTTAACGAACTGCCACTGGGAATAATACCGTGGAACCTGAAAGTCCTTGATGAGATCCACGGTAAAAACCACGTCATGGGCGGTCACCTCTGTTCCGTCCGACCATTTTGCCGGACGCAGTTGAACCGTATAGGATATGGTTTCCGGATCGTATTCCGGCATGGACTGCGCCAGCCACGGCGCCAAATCCAGGGTGTCCGGATCATAGGTGTAAAGGGGCTGGTAAATGAGACTTATGACCTTCCTTGAATTGGCATCGCTTGCAAGCCAGATGTTGAGTGTCCTGGGCTCTTCAATCATGCCGATCCGGAGAATGGCGCCGTCTTTCTCTCCATTGCTGCAGGATGCAAGCACGAAACACAAGGCCAGCAAAAATGATGCGGCGATTGTTTTTCTGTAAAAATCAGAAAACAAAAAAAATACCTTCAAGGGCTATCCTTCACGGTTTTCGGCAAGTTGTTCGGCAAAATCAATGACCACTTTTTCCAGTCGGCAGTCGCTCAGCATGTTTATCCGGGGGATTCCTCCGGGGCTGACGCAATTGACCTCAATGAGTTTTCCGTCAATGAGATCAAGGCCGACGAAGAAAAGCCCGTCTTCGACTAGCTTGGGCCCGATCTTTTCACAAACGGCTTTTTCCTCGGGGGTGATCGTGTGCGCAGAGGCTTTCCCGCCCACCTTGATGTTGGTCCGGAAACTCCCTTCGGGGGGTTTTCGGGTCATCGCACCCAGGATCTCGCCGTTCAGCAGGAGTATCCGGACGTCCCCTATCTCCTTGACCGCTTTCAGGTATTCCTGAACCATGATTTGCTCCCGCTCTGCATACGGCCTGTGGGAGCCGACGTAGTAATTGATAAGGGAATTCAGGTTTTCCGGGTCTTTTGTGCTGACCTTGATGATCCCCTCGCCGCCGAAACGCCCCAAGGGCTTGATTACCATGTCCCCGCCGAAATTGTCGATGATTTTGCGAAGCCTTGCCGGATCTCTCGATATGTGGGTTTCCGGGATAAGCTCCGGGAAGTTGAGCATATAGAGCTTGCTGTTTCCGAGCACCATGCCGACGGGATCGTTGATCATGGATACCTTCTTCGAAATGGGGGCGAGAAATTCGATGGAACTGTAATGGATCGGCGGGTCTTTTCGAAGAAAAAGCACATCCAGCTCGCTGAGGACCTCAAAGACAAGGGATTCCATCTGCTCTTGGGCAATGATTTTCTTCCAGTATTCTTCAAGCGGCAAATCCGGTGGAACAGTGATGTCTTTCATCCGGGCCAGGATCTGCTGTCCGCGCACGTAAATATCGTGGGGCTCCAGAAAAAAAACGGTGTGCTCCCGCTGATTGCATTCATACATCAGGGAAGCCGTTGTCTCGAATACCGGGTTGATGCCTTCAAGCCTGTCCATAAGAAATGCGATTTTCATTGGTCTTCCCCCGCCTGGGCCAATCGTTTCTGAAGGTTTCGCAGCCTGTGACTGAGCGCGGTGCAGATCTGCAAAGCGATCCTTGGGTATTCCCGCACCAGTTCATTGAATTCCTGTTTGTGCAAAACCAGAAATCGCGACGGCCTGGTCGTGCGAATGGTCGCCGAGCGCTCCATGTCTTCAAAAAGTGCCATTTCTCCAAAATAATCCCCTTTGGTCATGGTGTCGAGCGTTATCTCCTTTTCCGGTTCCGCCTGCTTGTACACCCCTACTTCACCGCCGATAATCAAAAAGACATTTTCACCCGGCTCCCCCTCCCGGATGACCGTTTTGCCTTCGGGGTATTCGATTTCCTCGGTAATGGCGGCAATGGCGCCAAGTTCGCTCACGGTAAGGTCGGAAAAGATTGAAATCGTTCTGAGCAAAAGAATTTTGTCGGAAATCGTCAAATCGTTGGCCATTGCCTGCTCCTTTGCATCAAACTTGCTGATGGTATTGTACAATTTCAAGGCGGCCTGCCGGACAGGAAAAACCGATGAACCGCGCAGTTTTGCGATTGCGTCCTTTTGTCGCACAATCGCTTCTTCAAGTCCGGTCTCCGCCAGGGACTGTAATATGGACAGTGCGAGGAGGGTTTCCACCCAGTCGTCGCTGTTTAAAAAAGCGGGAAAAAGGTGCGTTTCCGCTGAATTCAAGGGTGGCAGACGGAAAAATTTCCTTCCGGAGGCCACGCTCCGGTGCAGGGAAAAACCTTCGACAAGGGGCTGGAACATGCCAAACAGCCGCCTGTCCATGATGTCCCCAAGCAGTTCGATGCTGTTCCCCCGCACGCGGCCGTCTTTTGAAAAAATTCCCCTGCGCACCGTTCTCATGCGGCTGTCAGGGTCGTGCAGGGAAAGGATGCGGAAGAGGTTTTCCAGTATGAAGTCTTTTTTTTGAAACAGATGGTCGGACAGAAGCTCTCTGAACCTGCTTTCCGGGACGTTTTTCAGGGCTTCTGCCTTTGCCAGACATAGATAGCAGTGGTTCAGTCCCTCGGTGGTGAACTTGTATAAATCAAGTTTCTTAATTTCAAGGGTTTCCAGCAGGTGAAAAATATTTTCCCGCAGATGCCGGTTGGGTCTGGAGAGCGATTCGATAAGGATCCGGCCGCTTACATGATCGGTTTCTTTTATTTTTTCCGTTGCCAGCTGCCGGATGGATTCTTCAGGGTCGCCCAGGTGGGGGATGATTTTTTTCAATGTTTCATCGTCTGATATTTTTAGTACGGAAAGCGCCGCACGCCGGATGTCCGCTTCGTCGTGATTGATCAGTCCGGTAGCCAGTCGGCTGAGGTGCGGGCTTTCCAGATGTGCCAATGCATGCAGGATATCCGAATACAGCGGCTCGTTTCGGGAATCGGCAAGCATGTTTTCCAGAGTTTCGGCGTAATAGCCTTTTTTATCGGTTTGACCGGCCGCAATCACACCGCTTTTCTGCTCCCCCAAATCTGAAGATGCCAGCCATGCATCGATCTGATTGCAGATGGCGGCGGGATTCTGCAGACAGAGGCAGCCTGCGGCATATCCCCTGACCGCCGGGTTGTCATCAGACATCAGGGAGCCGATCCGCTCCATAACCCCCTTTGCAGGATATCCTTCCAGGTCGGCGCGCATGAAGGTTTTTAAAATCGAAACATTCAATTGCGGCCTGCTTTTATCCAGAAGTCCTGCAAGGGTGCTGACCGTATCGATCCCCGGTTTACTCGAAAGCATTTCAATGAGCTGTATCCGGGTTTCCTCGTTTTGCTTTTCAAGCGCTTTGAGGATCACTTCATCAATGTTTTTCACGTCCAGGCTTTTGAGCAGCCTGGCATACCAGATGGCATCGTCCCCTTTTGCGGTCAGAAGAGCTTGCACCAGATCCTCGCCCACGCCGTCCTTCCTGAAAAGCGCGCCCGCGTTTTCCGCTTCCAAAGACCGGATATCCAGCATATTGCCGGCGATAAGGTTTTTGAGAATTGATGCGTAATTTCTTTTCAAAATAATGGGGGCCGCCATCCATGCCAGTACAAAGGGGAGCGCAACCAGGGACAGGTAGCGGGGATGGAGATATTGTACAACGACCAGTATCAGGGCGGACCCCAGCAAAAGGCCGGCCCTGACCACCGTACCCCGTAAAAACGGACGGACCATGGCCCGGTATGATTCCGGGAAAAGGCCGATGAGTATGGCGCTTGCCGGCATGTTTATGGTGGTGCGGATGACATTGGTAGACATTCTGGCGTAAATGGCTGAAAAAATATCAAACCGTAGAAAAAATGCGAGAAACGCAACCGCGTAATTCAACGGGTGCAGCATGAGGGCCAGCGGCAGACCGAAATACCCGTAAAGCCGTCCTACGAAAAGAAGGATAAACAGGCTGATGATATTGAGCACCCCCCGGAAATAGCTGAAAAAGGAAAGCATGCCGGATTCGGTGGGGTAAAACTGGTCAATCGCGAAATTGAACTGGTAATTCATTATGGGAATGACCACGTTGGGCATGAAAGTCAGCACCAGCACGATTTTGAAGAGCGAAGACTGCCGCAGCAGGGGCCAGGCCCGTTTTATTTCGTCCGCCATGGAAGCACGTCCCCCGATTTCCTTTCCCTTTTTTTCATCGCGCAGGAGCGCCGGAAACTGCCTGCCCATGCCCCTGACCATGACCGCGCCGGCCAGCGTCGTCGCCAGATAGACCAGGAGCAGGTTGTCAAACTGAAATGTTCTCGCCATGTATGGCGTTCCGAAACTCCCGGCGATCAGTCCGACGACCCCCCCCGCGGTCAGCAGGGGGAAGATCCGTTTTGACTGGCGGGTATTGAAAATGTCATTGGCAAGATTCCAGAAAAGGAGCGCCTGGAGGAGTTCGAACTGGCTTTTGAGCATGAAAAGGAGCGGATAGATGATCTCTATTCCCATGGGGATGGAAAACCGGATGATCGCGACGGAAACACCGCAGAAAACAAACAGGTGAAAAAGCAGCCGTACGCCGGATATCCTGGCCATGAAGGTCGCCAGGATGCCGGTGATGAAAAACGTCGCCACGGTATTGATCATGTTGACAATGGGCATGTACTCGATGCCGTAGCGCTTCAAAAAGGCCGTTTCCGCATAATTGTTGAGAATCATGCCGGAAGAGCGAATGATAAACAGGAGCGCTGCGGTCCAGAGGAAAACGGTGATTTCATCTTCGTGGAGTTTTACCCAGTGGAGTATGGACTCCCGCATCAGCTTTCCTCCATCAGGGAGCCTCTTTTACCAGCCGGAAGCCCGTGGTTCTGAACTTGGCCGCCGGATGGGCATAAGCCCGGTTGGCGGACCGCACCTGGTAGCCGTGGCCGAACCAGCTCCCCCCTCTTCGAACACGGCGAGAACACCTGTGCATCGACTCTTTGTCCTGCTCGGTATAACTTCCGTAGCAATCCGCGGTCCATTCCCAGACGTTTCCATGCATGTCGTAGAGGCCCCAGGGGTTGGGGGGATAGGTTTTTACCGGTCCGGGTTCGCCGGGGATCAATCCGATCGATTTCACATGATCCACGCAATCGTTCACCTTCAAGGGATTGTTTGCATACAGGGCTCTTGTGCAGTCTGTTTCATCTCCCCAGGGGTAGGCGCTTGTGGTGCCGGCCCGGGCGGCGTATTCCCATTCGGCCTCGGTGGGAAGCCGGTATCTGCCTTCTCCCCGCTGGTTCAGTTCGTTTATGAACGACATTGCATCATGACAGGAAACCCTGGTAACCGGGGTATCTTCGCATCCCTTCCTTGAAAAGAACCAGGGCTTCCCCATTACTTCACGCCACTGGCCGAGGGTGACCGGGGTTGTCTGCATATAAAACGCCTCCCCGATGGTGACTTCGTGAAGTATTTCGCTTTTGCTGCGAAGCGGTTCGTCTTCAGGGCTGCCCATCATAAAGGTGCCGGATTCGATATAGACGAATTCCATCCCCAATGAATTGGTGAACGTCTTTTCTTCCGATGCGCTTGCTGGTGATAGGGGATAAAGCGTCCAGAAAAACAACGCGATGGGTGCAATCAAAACAACCGCAGTAATCCGTCTGCTGAAAAGAAGTGCCATGGCCTGCTCCATGTCATGGAATTGCATAGAACCGATCTCAACATTGTCTTTCGGCCCAATATCTGTGTTGGCGTCTTATTTTAAATCCTCGATATACTATCGTATGTCTGCGGTTTGAAACAAGACGCTGCGGCGATCTTGAACTGAAATCCGAATGTGATGGGTTTTAGAAAACGTTCCGCATTCTCGTCACAGATAAATATAATCATGTAACCGATTTTTATCCCGTTCGAAAAGGTTTTTTCAAAGCAAAACCAGTGTTTGGGCAAAAGTATGCTGGATTCTGATACCGGAAAGGGTTATCTTGATAGAATGAAATCGTATCCAGGGCGGTACCCGGTGCACTGTAGAATTTTCCATCAATAGATATGATGATCAGGGCACCCGCAAGGGGTGCCCCTACGGGCCCATATTCTGCGGGAATATTTATGGATTCTATATAAGAATGCAAAAATTGGTAAAAACCCCATGGCAAAAAACCAGGTACGCAATAAAAAGCCCAGAAGTGTACGGGAAACGCTTTTATTGGGTGTTTTCTGGCGACTGCTGATCATCGAGTGTATCCTTCTGGTTTTGTCGGTTGCATACAGGGGCTTGTTCGAAGGCGCAGGGCCTGAAGAACTGTTCTGGTACGGGATCCGGATCATCATTGTCGTGACCGTGATGATGGTGTTCATGATGCTCACACTGCGGGCGTTTTTAAACAAGAAGATCATTTTCCCCCTGGAAACCATTGCAGCGGCCAATATCCGGTTTGCCGGATCCGACCCGCAAGCGCTGCAGCAGCATCTGCCCGAAGACACCTCCAGAGAAATTGAGGATATCGTGTCCACCCGTGCGGCCATGCTGAAAACCATCCTCGATATTTCCGAAAAACGGCTTCGCCTGGTCGGGTTAATCCGGGAGATCTTCGGAAAATACCTTTCGGAAAAAGTGGTCGATGAAATCCTGGAATCCCCGGAGGGGACGAAAATCGGGGGGCGCAGGGAGAAGGTCACCATTTTGATGAGCGATCTTCGCGGTTTTACAAATTTTTCCGAAAAAAGTGACCCGGAAGAATTGATGGGGCTGCTCAACCGCTATATCGGCCGCATGTCTGAAATCATCGTATCCTACGACGGGATCATCGATGAAATTATCGGTGATGCCCTTTTGGTCGTATTCGGCATTTCCGAAAAAGCAGAAGACCATCCCCAACGGGCGGTCGCCTGCGCCATTGCCATGCAAAACGGCCTCCGCCGGCTGAATGCGGAAATCTCCTCCCAGAACTTTCCCGAACTGGAAATGGGCATCGGCATCAATACCGGCACGGTCATCGTCGGCAATATCGGATCGGATATCCGTATCAAGTATGGGGTCGTTGGCGCGCCCGTCAACATCGCCGCCAGGATTGAATCCAATACCCTGGGCGGGCAGGTGCTGATCGGCGAGTCCACCTACCTTGCGGCAAAGGACCACATCCATGTCAAGCCCCCCCGCACGGCCATGATGAAAGGAATGAAAGCCCCCCTGGTATTTTATCCGGTGACAAAAATCGATCCCCCGTGGGATGTCGCACTGGAAATCCTGCAGGTGGAGAATGAAAACGGAGCGGCCATCCGGCTGCCGTTCAATTATTGGTCGTTACGCGGGAAAAAAGTGATATCCGGCGCCATGTACGGTGAAACCGTTCGGATCAGCGAAAGCTGGATCGAAGCATCCATGGAAAACGTAATGGAACCCTTTGAAAACATCAGGTTCAAGTTCGAATTCTGCGTGGACGCGCACTGTTTCGAAGATATTTACGCAAAAGCCGTATCCACAGGCAATGAGCCCAAAGGGGTATATCGCTTCGGCATCACGTCCATTGCCCCGGAGGACAGAAACATACTGAAAAAATGGATGAAGGAGGTTTCGGATTGAATACCCATGAAAAAAAAGCGCCGGCAGCGCAGGAAGGCCTCCAGTACTTTTATTCGCCCCCGGCCGAACTGCCGCCCGGATACATGGATATCATATGTGGCCTTGTGGAAGCGGGGGGCTCCGTATCGCCGGAGTTTGTCCGCTACAACCTGGAAAGGGCCTTTCTCATCGCCTATGTCAAGGATGGTGACGAGATCATCGGCTGCTCCAGCCTGAAACACCCCAGGCCTGAATTTATCGCAACGGTTCGGGAACAGACGGGTCTTGATCTTGAAAACTACCTGGAGCGCGGATATACATCGGTGAAACCCCGATACAGGGGCAAGGGACTCGGCTCCAGCATGCTGGCAGGCCTGACAGCGAGGGTTGGGGACAGGAAGCTCTACTCGGTGATCGGTGAAGACAATATCGGCGGGCAGAAGATGGCCATTAACAACAACACGAAGCGGGTCGCCGTGTACGAAAGCAAAAAAACGGGCAAAAAGCTTGGCATCTGGATTCCGGAGTGGATGCTGCAGCGGGACAAATGATTTTATTTTGAGGGTGTGCGAGGGGTGTGCATGGATATCGGGGTGTTGACCGCAAGGGACAAAGACTACCATCCGAACCGGCGGCTGAAAGAGGCGGCCATTGCAAAGGGGCTTACACTGGCGCTGATCGATCCCCGCAGGGTGTCCCCGGTGATCGCATCGGGCGCCTTGGGCATGAAAGTTGGAAAGAACAACGGAATGCCGGAGGTTATTTTGCCGCGGCAGGGGGCGCAGATCACTGAGTCGAGCATGGTCGTGCTTTCCCACCTGCACGCTATGGGCATCCCCCTTGTCAATGACCCGGCGTCCATCCTGGCAGCAAGAAACAAGTTTTTGACGATGCAGATCCTTGCCGCAGACGGGATCAAGGTGCCGGATTCGGCATTCGTGAATTCCGTAGCCGGGTTTTTCGAAGCGGTGGGTCAGCTCGGGGGATATCCGTTGGTCTGCAAAAAAACAATCGGCAGAAAGGGGCGGGGGGTTTTCCTTGTCAAAGGAAAAGAACAGGCCGCGGATCTCATGGAAAAACAACTGGTGTCGTCGGAAGGGCTCATGCTCCAGCGTTTTATCCCTCCCGGCGGGCGCAGGGATTTGCGGGTTTTCGTTATCGGCGGCAAGGTAGCCGGTGCTATGGAAATATTCGCCCCGGAAGGTGATTTCAGGGCCAATTTCAGCATATCCGGGAAGAGCATGCCCGTGGATCTTCCCGGTAAAGCGGCGAAAACGGCAATACAAAGCGCACTGGCAATGGGGCTTGAAATCGCGGGTGTGGATCTCATCGGCGACGCTGAAAACGGATATTTTGTCATTGAAGCCAATTACGCCCCGGGTTTCCGGGGTCTGGAAGCAGCGACCGGCATCGATATCGCTGCCAAAATCATCGATCATGCGGCGTCGTTTTTATAAAAGCCAGCCGGAGGGGAAATGCGTATCAAGGACTTGCATGTAAACGAAACGGGTGAGGGGCGAAAAGCCTCTGCAACGGTTGTGTGGGAGGACACCGACCGGCCGGAAAAGGAAATCTTCATTGAAACTCCGAAAAAGCACGCAGCGGACCTTCGTGCGGATCCGCATGCGTTTCTGGTCGGCTGTCTAATCCCGGCGCTTCACTTCGGGGAAAGGCGGATTGCCGTGGAAGGAGAGATCTGCCCCGGACTCATGGACGGCCTCACATCGGTCATGGCCCTGATGCGGATATGGTCGGAGGGGAAAATGGCCCCCCTGGTGATCGAACCCGGTAAAATATCGGAGAAAACCGGCGCCGGCAAAAAAAACAGGGCCGGGATGCTCTATTCGGGCGGCATTGACTCCATTGCCACCCTTCGGGCCAACATGCTTCGCTACCCCAAAAACCATCCCGGCGCCGTGAAAGACTGCTTTTTTATCCACGGCTTTGACATCGGGGGCGTGGTGGCCCGTGGAATGAAATATTACGTGTTTGAACGGGCGCTTGCCGCGATGGAAAACGTGACCGCTGCCGCGGGTGTGAACACGATCCCCGTGTATACCAACATCCGGCATCTCTGCGACGACCGGGATCTCTGGTTGAATCGTTTTTTCGGCGCTGTTCTTGCGGCAGTCGCCCATTCGTTTTCCTCCCGGCTGGACCTGTTTTACATCGCTTCCTCCTATGACATAGAAAACCTGGCACCATGCGGTTCCCATCCGCTTCTCGACCCATGGTACTCCAGTTTTGATATGTCTGTTATGCACAAGGACGCCCATCTCAAAAGGATCGACAAGCTGCGCATGGTTGCGGACTGGGAGCCGGGCTTCCAGAATTTCCGGGTATGCCTGGCCAACGTGGAAGACCGCTTAAACTGCGGCAAGTGCGAGAAGTGCGTAAGGACCATGACCGGACTTGCGGCCATTGGCGCGCTTCATAAAACCACTGCATTTGTCGAGAATGACGTTACCCCGGAAATGTTTGAAAGCTTCAAAATCAACATCCGGCACAGGGAGCCCTTTTACAGGGAGCTGCTGCCGCTCTTGGAAGAAAGGGGGCGGAAGGACCTGGTTCAAACCATACGATCAAAATTACATCCCTATGCGCCTGTGTGAGGGGGAACGACCATGATCAGAAGCGTAAAACACCAGCTCGCAATCCTTTTGCTCCTTCCCGCAGCCCTGCTGCTTGTTGCCGCGGGCGCCACGGGATTTGTCTATGCAAGAAGCCTGCTTGTGGAGCAGTGGCGGCAGAGTGCCATACTCAAGTTGGAGCGCGCGGCCCATCACATTGATATGCGTCTTGGCCGCCCGGCCGACTGGATGTCGATTCTCCATGAAACCGTCGCCCTTTCCAGCACGGCTGATGACGCCGCAGTTTCTTTTATCCTGGAGCGCCTGGAGAGTCTGGACGGCGTTGCCAGGGTATCTTTCATGTGGGCCGACAATGAAATCGCCCCCCGGCATATGGAGCGGCAGGGGGCATCCATGGATGAAACCCACATGGGGGATGAAACCCACATGCGGGATGAAACCCCCGTGCACCATCGTCACAGGCCGTACATATCCGAAATCACCGCACCCAGATATGACCCTGAATTTATGGGGGAAACAGTGGCGCTGGTCTCCGAGATACTGGACCGGCAGGGCCGGTTGCAGGGGAATCTGGAAGTGTTCGTGAGTTTTGATTACCTGATGCAGGATATAGCGGCGTTGGGGTGGTGGCAGAGCCATGTGGCCTGCCTGGTGGATGCATCCGGACGGTATTTGGCCCACAGCGGCGCCATGGAAAAAGGGCGTACGATGCTGGGGGAAACCAATGATCCGGTGGAGCTTGCCGTGCTGCAGCGCATGCAGGAGGAATCGCAGGGCACTTATCTTGGAGAGGGGCATCCGTCGGAGACCGTCAGCGGTTTTTACCGGCTCGAACAGGTTCCCTGGGTGTTGATAATGTATGCCCCGGGAAGGGAAGTCCTGGCCCCGGTGGTTGATTTCCGGTTTTACTACACGATTGCCGCAGTCGTCTGCATCAGCTTGATCCTTTTGCTCATACAATCGGTCGGTGGGCGCATGGCAAGGCGCATTGGAAATATTTCCACCGCCTCTGAAAAAGTGTCACAGGGCGATTATTTTGACCCCCTGCCGGTAATGGCCGAAGACGAAATCGGACAGCTGGAAGCCAGCTTCAACGCCATGGTGGAAGGGCTCAGGGAAAGGGATTTTATACGAGATACCTTCGGCCGGTACATGGACAAGGATATTGCCATGGAAATACTGAATCGGCCGGAAGCCGCCAACCTTGGCGGGCAAAAGCGCAACGTGGCGATCCTGGTTTCCGACATCCGCAATTTTACGGAGATTTCCGAATCCCTGAACCCCGAGATGACCATCTATTTATTGAACAATTATTTTTCATGCATGATTGAAGTGATTCATAAGCATAAAGGGATTATCGTGGATTTTTACGGGGATGGCATCCTTGTCTTTTTTGATCCCCATGACGGGCCCATCTCCCCCGCAGTTGACCAGGCGGTTTGCTGCGGCCTTGAAATACGGGAACGCATAACGGCTTCCAACGAGGTGTTGAAAGCGCAAAACCTCCCGCAGCTCCCCACGGGCATCGGCATCCATGCCGGAGCGGTCATTGTGGGCAACATCGGCTCCAAAACCCGCGCCAAGTATGGTATTGTCGGTTCCCCCGTAAACACCACCAGCCGCATCTGCGAAAAGGCAAAAGGGGGGGAGGTGATTATATCGAAAGATGCCTGCGGCCTTGCAAAAAGAAATATAGAGGTCAAAGGATCCATGAAAGCAGGTTTAAAGGGGATTCAGGAGGAATTGACGCTGTATTTTGTTTGACATAGCCGATTTCGGGGGTTGATTTTCCCTTTCGGATATGTTTATTGTCACCTCCATTTGCACCATGCCGAAACAAAAGTTGTTTTCGTTCCGGCATTATGCATCAGATCGGCAGGTTATGGAGAATGACAATGCAGGTGGCGCTCAAACCCAAACAGACAAGGCGCGTGCTGCCAACGCCCTATCTTCAGCAGACGGCATACTGGTCCAGGCTGAAGCAGAAGCAGGGGAGGCGTACGGCGGCCTTTGATATCATCGTGGACCCGGCAGATACGGAAGGAAACCATTCCGGTCGCGAAGGGGCGGACGGCGACATGCTGGTCGTTTTGAGGCCCATTTCGCAGAATGTCACCATGGCATACGTGCCTTTCGGTCCGGAATTGCTTCCGGACCAGGAAATGCGGGGCCCATGGCTCGAAGAAATTTCCGAGCATATGCGGCCGCTTCTTCCGGAAAACTGCCTTTTTGTCCGGTACGATCTGCCATGGCGGTCGCCATGGGCCGATGAACCGGATCGCTACACGGAAAACGACCGGTGGAAGGGGCCGCCCAAGGCAAGAATCCAGGAAATGCGAATGAATTATGACACCGAGCACTGGAATCTTCGAAAAGCCCCCACCGACCTGCTGCCGCCGGACACGGTGCTGGTGGACGTAAGCATGGACCGGGACCGGATTCTGTCGCAAATGAAGCCAAAGACCCGCTACAACATCCGGCTTTCGGAACGCAAGGGCGTCCGGGTCCGGGACGCCGGGATCGAAGGCCTGCCCGCTTGGTACGACCTGTATCGCCACACGGCAAGACGGCATAAAATGGATCTGAACGACATGGACTATTTCGGTGCAGCGCTCAAGGTGTCTGATTCGGACTGCGATTCACCGGCCCGTATCCACCTGCTGCTTGCCGAAGTCGGCGACAGGCCGGTGGCGGGGATCATGCTCGCCGTTTCCGGGAACCGTGCCACTTACCTCTACGGGGCGTCGTCTTCCGACCCGGAAGACAGGGGGCATATGGCATCGTATGCGCTCCAATGGGAGGCCATACGCCGCGCGCAGAAAAGCGGGTGCAGGGATTACGACATGTTCGGGGTGTCCCCCGCGCCCGACCCGGATCATCCGATGTACGGATTGTACCGTTTTAAAACGGGCTTTGGTGGACGAATGCAGCATCGTCAAGGGTGCTGGGACTATCCCTTTGACGAGGCAAAATATGATGTGTACCGGGCCACGGAGTTTGCCGGTTCCCCCTTTGCCGGCGCGTGAAGCGGCATCACTGCCGTCTCCGTCTCTTACGCCAGTCGCCGGTAGAGCGTCCGCCTGGCAACGCCAAGTATGTCCGCGGCGCGTTTCTTATTTCCGTTTACCTGCGCAAGGACGTGTTCGATATAGCGCTGTTCGATTTCCGCCAGGCTGGGTATGGGGCCGCCGACATCGTTTTGGAACAGGGTCTGGATATTTCCATCGCTCTTGGCGGGTTTGTGCGACCGGATTCTTGCGGGCAGGTGCTCCGGGGTGATCCGATCTCCATTGCAGAAGGTTACGGCGCGTTCGACGGCGTTTTGAAATTCCCGCACATTGCCGGGGAAGGGGTATTGCTGGAGCATGTTCATGGCCTCGTCTGAAAATCCGCGGATCCGTCTCCCCATACGGGTGGCAACGTTGGTGAGAAAACGCCCTGCCAGCATTTCGATATCGTCTGCGCGTTCCCGCAATGGAGGGATTTCCAGGGTGAAGGTTTCCAGGCGGTAAAACAGGTCCTGCCGGAACCGGCTGTTCTTGACTTCTTCCTCCAGATTTTGGTGGGTGGCGGCGATAATCCTCACGTCCACCTGCTGCTCCTTGTTGCTGCCGACCGGACGCATTTTCCCGTCCTGGAGGATGCGAAGCAACTTTGCCTGCAAGGGGAGGGGCATTTCCGCAATTTCGTCGAGCAGCAGCGTTCCGCCTTCAGCTTCCGCAAAAAGACCCTGCCTTGCCTTTTGGGCCCCGGTAAAGGACCCGGCCATATGGCCGAAAAATTCACTTTCCATAAGGGTTTCAGGGATGCCGGCACAGTTTACCGCAAGAAACGGGCCGTTCTTCCGGTCGCTTTCATTGTGCAGGGCCCTGGCCACGAGTTCTTTGCCGGATCCGCTTTCTCCTGTAATAAGCACGGGCCCGCTGGCTGCGGCGATCTGCAGGATCTGGTCGAAAAGAATCCGCATGGTCCGGCTCTGCCCGTACATGCCGTGAAAGGTTTCTACCGAAAACATCCGCCTGAAGCGGTGCACTTCCTCCCGGAGCATGCGGGTCTCAAGAATGCGCATGACGCGGTGCATGAAATGATCCAGGTCAAGGGGCTTTGTCAGGAAATCGTCCGCACCGGCTTTTAGGGCGTCGACCGCCTGGGATATGGTGCCGAAGGCCGTAATGACCAGGAACCCGGGCTTTGCATGCATCGCATCGACGCGTTCGAGCAGGTCCATCCCGCCGGCACCGGGCAGGCGCAGGTCGCTGACCACCAGGTCCGGCTCCCAGTCCGAGAGCAGGGGCAGTGCCGCCTCTGCACTCGCTACCCACCTGGAGCGGGTGCCCGCATCGCTTGTTTCATCCGCCAGAAGGCGCGCAAGCCCTTCATCATCCTCGACAATGAGGACTTTCTGCCCCTGGATGCGGTTGCTTTCATTCATTGTTATGCCTGTCCTTTACATTGGCGGCATCGGGAATTTCATCCGGGATATGAAGGGTGAAGCGCGCGCCGCCCAGCCCGCTTTCGTCTGTTTCAATGCGGCCACCGTGCTCTTCCACGATGCCGTGAACCACCGCAAGCCCCAGCCCGGTACCGGAGCCAACCGGCTTTGTGGTATAAAACGGTTCAAACATTCGTGCCTGTATGTCTTTTGTCATGCCGGGTCCGTTGTCCTCGATGGCAAATATCGTTTCAGCGGCACCCCTCTTCCAGGAAACCCGTATCACGCCGTTTTCCCCGGCCGCTTGAATGCCGTTTTTGATGAGGTTCACAAGAACCTGTTCCATCTGTACGGGATCTGCATGGACAAGATCTTTTGGATCGCCTTCCAGCGTCGCCTTTGTGCCAAACCGGCTGGTTTCCTGGGCAAGCGATGCTGCGGCCGACCCTGCAAGCCGTGCTGCCTGGATCTGTTTTCGCCGGATTTCACTCCTCCTTGAAAAATCAAGAAGCTGTCGGATGATCTGCTCCATCCGGCGCAGTTCGTAGCGAATATCTTTCAGGTCTCCAGCGGCGGAATCCGGCAATCGGCCCTTTCGCATGGCGCGCTGGGCTTTTCCCTCGATGACGCTCAGCGGCGTTCCCAGTTCGTGCGCCACGCCGGCAGCAAGCTGTCCGATGGCGGCCAGTTTCTCCGCGCGACGCAGCCTTTCCTCCAGGAGCTTTTCGTTTTCCCGTCGCTGCCGTATTTCCATCTCTGCATTGTCGATGTTGTCCATCATCTGGTTGAAGTGCGCCCCCAGGGCGATGATTTCCTTTGGACCCGCGCAGTTATGGCGATGGTGCCGCTGGCCGCCCGCGATTTTATTCATGCTGCCGGAAAGACGGTTGAGATATTTTCCCAGGGCCCGGTGATGGCCGTAAAAAACGAGCCCGGTCAGGCATAAAAACGCCGCCATAAAAATACCGGCCGCCTTGTAGCGGGCATTGCGGATTTGGTCCTGGAAATCGCTGCTCCGGCGGGTAAGCTGAAGGAGGCCTGTCATCCTGCCGCCGGAATCTTCCAGCGGCACAAAATAAGAATAGACATTTTGCCCCGCCACCTCACCAAATTCACCATAGTCATCGCCGTCGTCTGACAGCTTGCTTACCTGTTCCTTCCCGGAATCCGGCTCCTCCCCACCGGTGGTGGAAATTTTTTCCCCTTTGGAATCATACACGTAGGCTCCGTAAACCTGGTCGACGGAAAAGGCGGATTCCAGGGTCTGGGCGATGCTCCCTTCCCGATTTCTTTTAATGGCATGGCTCAGGGGCAGCTTGATGGCCCGGGCTACCATTTCCAGGTCGTATTGCAGCCGCTTTTCCACCTGGTGCTCAAAGGCATGTAGCGCCCAGAATCCCATGACCAGGGACGCGGCAGTCATAGGTGTCAACACGTAAACAATCAGCGCCGCCCGAAGGCTCATTTTCCAGCCCTGCTTGCCTAAAAGAAATCGGAGGGGTTTTTTTGGGTCGATATGATACATGTGTCAAAAATATACAACAAAATGAACCCTGTCAAGAATTCCTTAAAAAGAAGCAAAAAGTTTTTTGACGTATAAAATATTGATTTCCATTGTTTTTGTTTGTATAAAAAGTTTACAGTCATGGTTGGCACGGGAAATGCTTTTGATATGGGCAATTCAATCGGCAATAAATTTTTTGCTTTTTTTGAGCCCGCCGGTTGATTTGCCGGCTTGAAAAAAGAAAATGAAAAACAAGGAGGATTTTTTTATGTGTAACGGCACGTTTTCCAGCCAACTCAAAAACACCGGCAAAATTGCATTGCTTTCCCTTCTGCTTGTCTTCGGCCTGGCAGCCCAAGGCATGGCGCAGAATTACGGGGCTCCGGAGGGCCAGCAGGGTCAGCAGCAGGCGGTTCCCTCTGATTTTTCCGATGAGGAAATTGACAAGGTCGCCACTGCGTACGTGGATATCATCGATATTCGTGAAGCGTATCACGGAAGGCTGGCTGAAGTGGATAATCCCGAAGTCGCCCAGCAGATCCAGATGGAAGCCAATGAAAAGATAACGGAAGCGGTGGAGAATAACGGCATCGATGTGGAAACCTATAACAACGTCATCACCGCCGCCCAGACGGACGAAGGGCTCATGAACAATCTTTTGAGCAAGATCGACCAGCTGCAGTAATAAAAAACGGAATTAAGCAAAAATTGAACGGGAGTAGCACCGGAAGGCCGGGCGTTACTCCCGTTTTTTTATGTTTTTTACAGTTTACGGCAGCGGTAAACGCCGCCGTATCCCTGGCCCGGGTTCCCGCTTCAGGGAGGAAGGCCGCAAATGCCGGTTTGACACGAACCGGTTTTTGGGATAATTTCGAAAAACGCATACCAACAACAAGCGACAAGGACAATTGATTATGACGAGCGATATTTTTGGGTGGACCGGACAAATCCTTCGCGTCGACCTGGACAACGCCGCGATTTCGGAGATGGACACCATGCCTTATGCCCGGCGTTTTTTAGGGGGGCGCGGCATTGCCACGCGCATTTACTGGGAGGAGGTATCCCCGGAAATCAAGGCGTTTGACCCTGAAAACCGCCTGATATTCATGAGCGGGGCCCTTGTTGCCACGGGAGCCCAGGGGGCGACCCGCATGAGCGTGATCGGCAAATCTCCCATGACGGACCCTGAGGGGTTCTGCTACGGCAATCTGGGCGGATTTTTCCCCTCCTATCTCAAGAAAGCCGGTTTTGACGGCATTGTGGTTTCCGGGCGTTCCGACCGGCCGGTGTATATCCTGGTGGAGGATGGAAAGGCCCGGATCGAGGCGGCGGATGATCTTTGGGGCAAGGGCACCTATGCGGTCAAAGAGGCCTTGGCGGAAAAGCACGGCAAAACCGTCCGCTTTGTCGCGGCTGGTCCCGCAGGGGAAAACAAGTGCCGCAGTGCGGTCGTGATAACGGATCACGAAGGGAGCGCCACGGGCGGGTTCGGCGCGGTCATGGGGGCCAAAAACCTGAAGGCCATTGCCGTTCTGGGAACCGGCCGTCCGGCGGTCGCGTCCAGGGAAAAATTGACCGAGTTCAACAAGCACGTCATCCACATGAGCAAACGGGGTACGCTGCGGATGCCGGTTTCCAAAAAGCAGATGGAATTCGTCAAGACCGCCTCGTGCTTCCAGTGCGCCATGGAGTGCGGCAGAGGACTTTACCGCACGCCGGAGGGGAGGGAGGAAGTGCGCAAGTGCCAGGCCATGGTGATGTACATGCCATATGCGCAAAGGCATCCCGGCCAGGGCATCGACATTTCTTTGGATGTTACGGCACTTTGCAATAATTACGGGCTTTGCACCTTGGAGATTCAGAACCTGCTGCTCTGGCTGGAAGGATGTTATCACGCAGGCGTAGTCACAGATGAGCAGGCGGGACTCGAATTCAGGAATATCGGCACATACGAATTTGCCGAGAGGTTGATTTCCATGATCGCCCTGCGAAAAGGTTTCGGCGATGTTTTGGCCGAAGGAATCATCCGGGCGGGTCGCAGCCTGGGGGATGCGGCTGAAGCCCGGTTCAGCGAGTTCACAAAGGCCGTCGGCATGGACGGCATGTATGCACCCAGGGAATACACCCTCAGCGCGCTTTTGTATGCAATGGAACCCCGGCAGCCCATTGCGCAGCTCCATGACATCAGCCATTTGATCGCAAGATGGCTTCTGCACCGCATACGCCCGCACCTGTCTCCGACAACAGCTGAAGTCTTCCGGAAAGCGGCCGTGAAATTCTGGAAAAACCAAAACGCCTGGGACATGACGACCTTTGACGGGAAGGCAGAAGCCACCCGGTACGTCCAGGATCGGACATATGCAAAGGACAGCTTAGGGCTGTGTGATTTTGGGTGGCCCATCATGGATTCTTTCAATACTGAGGATCACACCGGGGACCCCACCCTTGAAAACAGGCTGTTTTCCATCGTCACCGGTATCGACGTCGACGAGGCGGCGCTCAACGGCTACGGGGAGCGGATTTTCAACCTCCAGCGGGCCATCCTGCTTCGAGAGGGATGGCGTCCGTCCGAAGACGATGCCCCTGCGGCGTTTAATTTCGAGGAGCCGCTTTTGTTTGATATGCTGAACCCGGAATTGATCGTTCCGGGACCCACAGACGAGCCGGTTTCGGTGAAGGGAAACACACTGGATCGGGGGGATTTTGAACAAATGCGCAGGCAATATTATGAAATGCGCGGCTGGGACCCAGACACGGGGCTGCAGAAAAAAGAGGTGTTTGAAAGGCTTGGCATGCCCGGGGTGTACGGGGAACTCGAATCGCAAAACCTCGTGAAGCAGGCTGATTAACCACCGCTTCCCCGATTGATTCCACGTGGAACCCTGCTA
Organism: Desulfobacteraceae bacterium; assembly: GCA_011389515.1. Lineage (GTDB taxonomy): Bacteria > Desulfobacterota > Desulfobacteria > Desulfobacterales > Desulfosalsimonadaceae > B1SED10-16. Next base: position 4,363 of record JAABUA010000036.1, on the reverse strand, counting down.
ATTTTTCTGAGAAAAATAAAGACCGGAAGATTCAAGGATTTTATGATCAAACCGGCGGTGGTTTTTATAGGGCAGGATATGCACCATGATGCCGGCTTTGAGTTTTTTCTGCATCTCCTGCCAGAAATGGATGCCAAAGAGATCCCCGTGAATTTCTTCAAAAGCGGGCCGGACGTGTTCGGGGAAATAGAGAAATTTCCTGAACTCTTCCGGGAAAACATCATTTTCGTTTATGGAAAACCACGGTTCGTCGGACATGATTTCTTCATGGTTCCGGGGTTCCGGCATTTTCCGAAAGCGGCAGTCGGTAAGCAGCGAGAGCTCGTCATAGTCATAGAAAACGACCCTGCCCCATTGGGTCACACCGAAGTTTTTAAAGAACAGGTCGCCGGGAAAGATGTTGCTGGCCGCCAGCTCTTTGACGGCCCATCCATAATCGAGGAGAACCTCTTTGACGGCTTCCGGCGGGTTCTCCCGGATATAGATGTCGAGGGGCGTAAGGCGCCTTTCGGTGTAGAGGTGCCGGATAACGATATGATCGGTATTGACGGTTACGTTTTTCGACGCCTTTTTGTTGAGTTCCTCCAGCAGGTCTTGGGGAAATCGTTTTTTGTCCAATTTCAAAAGATAAAATTCCTGGGCATCCACCAGACGTCCCGCCCGATCGTGCCGGAATACCAGTTGATAGCGATTCCGGATATGATCAGGGGTGGTTTTTTTGGGAAAGTCAAAACGATCCCGGATCATCTTGAAAACCACGTTCAGCGCCGGGATGGTAAAGACGAGCATGACCATCCCTTCTTCGCCGGGGGCGATTTCAAAGCAGTCGTCCGTTTGGTCAAGGCTGCGGATAATTTCCCGGAAAAGCTCGGCCTTGCCGTGTTTGTGATAGCCCAGCGAGGTATAGATTTCAGAGACCCGTTTCTGGGGCATGATGCTTTTCAGAAAATTGACCATTTCTTCGGGATTGATGACATTCACATGAAAATACGCATTGGCGAAGCTGAACAGGATACTGACCTCGTGCGTCTCGAAGAGCACCGCATCGACAAATATTTTCCCCTGGATGTTCAAAACGCACAGGATCAGCGGGCAGATCTCTTTTCCGGCAAGGATTCGACCCACAAGATAGGCGCCTTTGTAGCGGTAGAAAACAGGATCGGCCACCTCGATATGGATATCTGATGCCGGAAGGTTTTTTTCCTCCAGGTGATTTTTAACGGCCCGGGCCACCCGTCTGGAATCCCCGGTCCTGTCCATCAGGGGGAGCTCTTTTTCAAAACCGGCAAGGATGTTCTCAGCAATGGCATATATGTCAACGCTGCCCGGTTTGGCGGGGTAAGCGGAACAAATGGGGCACGGCTTTTCTTCGATCAGCGGAATTTTGAAATCCGAAACGGTAAATTCAATCCGGGGGTTGACTCCTATTACGGAGAATACGCGTCGAATGACCGAATTGTAGAATGTTTCCGCCAGCTGGTAATGGTAGCGATCCTGGATGCTTTCCACGAATGCGGCTTTCACCGCTTCCCATTGCGTTTCGTCGTGTCTCTGATCGCCGATACGCGCGATAATTTCGGAGACGCTCCGGTCCACCATGCGGCTGTAGAGTTCCAGGCGCGCCACCGCATCATTTCGAATGCCATGCCAGTCGCCGTTTCGAAATCGCATGCCGGATCTTTCGGTGATCTCTGTAAAGGTTTCATGGTAGGCGTCAAACGCTTTCAGAATATATTCGGCAAAAAAGGTTGCAGAACGGGTCATTATCGTTATTTTCCCTTACAGTTGGCATTGCCGGTTCGCAAAATCGGCCCGGACATTTTACTATATAAAAGTAGCAGGCAGCAGCTTTCTTGTCAAAATCCGGAAAAATGCGGTCATATACAATCAGATTCTGTTTGGAGGGAAGAATGGATGCATCCGCGAAAACGAGCGGCATAGAAGTAAAGGCCCCCGCCAATGAGAAATTCAAGGAAATTCTAACCCCGGAGGCGCTTGCATTTATTGCGGCCCTGGCCCGGGAGTTCGATGAACGCCGAATAAACATACTGGAGAAAAGAAAGGACGTACAGGCGGAAATTGACCGGGGAAATTTTCCGGATTTTCCGGAAGAAACGCGCGGTATCCGGGAAGGGGACTGGAAAGCCGCCCCGGCTCCCGCGGCGCTTGAAGACCGGCGCGTGGAGATTACCGGTCCCGTGGACCGCAAAATGGTGATCAACGCCCTGAACTCGGGGGCCAAAACGTTCATGGCTGATTTTGAGGATTCCCATACGCCGACCTGGGAAAACTGCATTAACGGGCAGATCAACCTCCGGGATGCCGTCAACGGAAACATCGATTTTACGTCTCCGGAAGGGAAAGAATACCGGCTGGCGGAGAATCCGGCCATATTGATCGTGCGCCCCAGGGGCTGGCACTTGAATGAAAAACACGTGATCGTAGACGGAAAACCCATGGCCGGGGGGATATTTGATTTTGGCCTGTATTTCTATCACAATGCAAAAAACCTCATTGCCAAAGGGAGCGGCCCGTATTTTTATCTGCCGAAATCCGAAAGCTACCTGGAAGCGCGCCTGTGGAACGACATTTTCGTGCGAGCCCAGGACATGCTGGGCATTCCCAGGGGGACCATCAAGGCCACGGTGCTGATCGAAACGATTCTGGCATCCTTTCAGATGAACGAGATTATCTACGAGCTTCGGGATCACATGGCCGGGTTGAATTGCGGGAGGTGGGATTATATCTTCAGCTTTATCAAGCGGTTTAAGAATATCCCGGAATATCTTTTCCCGGACCGGACCCAGATCACCATGACCCGGCACTGCATGCATTCCTATTCCCTTCTTGCCATTCAAACATGCCACCGCCGCGGGGTTCATGCTATCGGCGGCATGGCTGCCCAGATTCCCCGGAAGGACGACCCGAAGGCCAATGAGGCCGCACTGGGCAGCGTGCGGCAGGATAAAATCCGGGAGGCAAAAGACGGCCATGACGGCACCTGGGTGGCGCACCCGGGGCTGGTGGGAATTGCCATGGAGGAATTTGACAGGTACATGCCCGCCCCCAATCAGAAGGACAAGCTCCTCGATTCGTTGCAAGTCACCGCAAAGGATCTTTTGAAGCTGCCGAAAGGGACCATAACGGAACAGGGGCTTCGCAACAACGTGAGCGTCGGCGTGCAGTACCTGGCTTCCTGGCTTTCGGGAACCGGTTGCGTACCCATCAACCATCTGATGGAGGACGCCGCGACGGCGGAAATTTCCCGCACCCAGATTTGGCAGTGGGTTCATCACCCGGAAGCCAGGCTTGAAGACGGTCGGGATATCACCATGGATTTTTTTGAGAAAATTAAAAAAGAGGAGCTCGAAACGATAAAAAACAACGCGGGAGAAAGCGTATTTGCCTCCGGCAATTATGAAAAAGCGGCCGAACTGCTGACAGAGATTATTGCCAATCCCGACCTGGAGGAGTATTTAACGATTCGGGCGTATGAATCTATACCGTAATTGCCCGGAAGCCATTAAACCGTGGGAGATGCACATGACAAAGACAATTGATGAAAAAGCGGCAAAACTCGAAGAAAGGCTTTCCTGTCATTTTATCAGCAACGATGAAATTACCGCACTCGAGCAAAACTGGAAAACCGATCCCCGATGGAAAGGGATAGTCCGGCCATACACAGCAAGCGATGTGCTCAATCTGCGGGGTACCCTTGAGGTGTCGTATTCCTATGCCATGGCAGGGGCGCTTCGGCTGTGGCGACTGCTGAACAAGGAGGAATATATCCCCGCACTGGGGGCATTGACGGGCAATCAGGCCGTCCAGCAGGTGGAGGCCGGCCTCAAGGCCATTTACATAAGCGGCTGGCAGGTCGCGGCCGACAACAACCTGGCCGGGGAGATGTACCCGGATCAGAGCCTGTATCCATCTACCAGCGTGCCTTCCGTGGTCCGGCGGATCAATAACGCGCTCAAGCGGGCGGACCAGATCCAGGTCCTTGACTGCCGGGAAGGGGGGCCGTACTGGTTTGCGCCCATTATCGCCGATGCCGAGGCCGGTTTCGGCGGGCCGTTGAACGCCTTTGAACTGATGAAGAACATGATCGAAGCCGGGGCCGCAGGGGTTCACTTCGAGGATCAGTTGGCTTCGGCCAAGAAGTGCGGCCACATGGGGGGGAAAGTTTTGGTGCCCACCCGTGAATTTATCACCAAGCTGATCGCCACCCGCTTGGCCGCGGATATCTGCGGGGTGCCGACCGTTCTGATCGCCCGTACGGACGCGGATGCGGCAAAACTCTTAACCAGCGACATCGATGAACGGGACCATCCCTTTATTATCAACGAGGAGCGTTCCGAGGAAG
>JAABUA010000035.1 GCA_011389515.1 Desulfobacteraceae bacterium | reverse complement strand
GGGGAACATGATATAGCCGGTGGTTTTAACCACCGGTTATTGGGATGATAATGAATACCATTGGTTTCAGCCACCGGCCGGGAGGTTGGACTTTTTCGTCTTTGCAGGTGGCAATGCCATTCCCCGGAGGGGGAACATAATATAGCCGGTGGTTTTAACCACCGGTTATTGGTATGATAATGAATACCATAGTCCTGAAGGGACGACATTAAATTTACATCGTCCCTTCAGGACTATGGGTTTATTGTGCCATGTGCCATACCGGTGGTTGAAACCACCGGCTATATTGAATATCCCCTCCGGGGATGATCGGTGCCATGAGAATGTGGAAAATTTTATAACATCAATTGACATGCATGCATAAAAGTTACAAGTCAAGTAACGGATGGCTAACGACGACGACTTCGTAAAAAGGGGGTTGATTTTACTTGAACCATGCAAATGGGAGATAACGGACCATGCCGAAGGGGTTTACGGCGGCCGGGACAGCGGCCGGTATCAAGAAGAACGGGAAAAAGGACCTTGGCCTGATCTATTGTGAAAAGCCCGCAACGGTAGCCGGCGTCTTCACGAGAAACCGTGTAACCGCCGCTTGTGTTGCGCTTGACCGGAAACGGCTTGCCGAATCCGGCGTCTGCCAGGCGATTATTGTGAACTCCGGAAATGCGAACTGCTGCACCGGGGATGCCGGCATGGCCGATGCATTGGCCATGGCAAACGCAGCGGCATCCGCTTTGGGCATAGACACGCAGCACGTCATGGTGGCATCCACCGGGGTGATCGGCCAGCGCCTGCCCGTTCAAAAAGTGGAAAAAGCCGTGCCCGAGCTGGCGGCAAGCCTCGCTTCGGACAGATTTTCCGATTTTGCCGAATCCATCATGACCACGGATACGATTCCGAAAATCGTAACACGCCGGGGGGAGATCGACGGAGCGGCGTATACGGTTACCGGAATTGCCAAGGGCGCGGGCATGATTCGACCGGACATGGCGACCATGCTTTGCTTCGTCTGCACGGATATCGGTATCGGCAGGGAAGACCTGCAATCGATCGTGGCCGAAACCAATGAAAAGTCTTTCAACTGTATTACCATCGACGGGGATACCAGCACAAACGATACATTGCTGGTGCTGGCGAGCGGCATGTCGGACGCGTACATAAAAACCGCCGGACATAAAGCCGCCTTTGGAAAACTCATGGAAGAGGTTCTGGTAACCCTTGCGAAAATGATCGTAAAGGACGGGGAAGGGGCGACCAAGCTGGTGGAGATATCGGTGGTCAATGCCCCGTCCGATGAGGATGCAAAAAAGATTGCCGATACGGTGGCCAACTCGAACCTGGTGAAAACCGCGTTTTTCGGCGAAGACGCCAACTGGGGACGGATTGTGGCGGCCATGGGTCGGTCCGGTGTCGATTTTGCATATGACCGGGTGGATATCTGCTTCAACGAGGTCCGTTTGGTGGAAAACGGTCTCTATGCCGGCCCGGATGCGGAAAAAGCGGCAAGCGAGGTGTTGAAGCTGCCTGAATTTACGATCGTTCTGGATATGAAATCCGGAGGCGGCGAGGCCGTTGTTTGGACCTGCGATTTTTCCCTGGATTATGTCCGGATAAACGCGGATTACCGTTCATAGATGGCATCCATGGGGGAGAAAACCATCCGTTTGCAGAAGTTTCTCGCAAAAGCCGGCATATGCTCCCGGCGGGAAGGGGAAAATTATATCGCTGCCGGGCGCGTCAAGGTGAATGGCGAGACCGTTACCACGCCGGGAACCAAGGTGGACCCGGAAAGCGACAGGATTCTTGTAGACGGCAGCCCTGTTGTTCTGCAGGAAAAGCCGGTTTACATCATGCTCCATAAGCCTATGGGGTATATCAGCAGCTGCAGGCAGAAAGGGGCGGCTATCGTGCTCGACCTGGTGGATATAGACGAGCGCATTTTTCCGGTGGGGCGATTGGACAAGGATTCCACTGGGCTTTTGCTGCTGACAAATGACGGCAAAATTCATCACCGGCTGGCGCATCCCTCTTTTGACCATGAAAAGGAATACAGGGTTGAGGTGAGGCGGGAAATTTCAGATGATGCCCTGGCGCAAATGGCAAAAGGGATCGTGGTGGACGGCAAGATAACCCGTCCCGCAATCGTGAACCGGAAATCCGGAACGCGCTTTCATATCATTCTTTACGAAGGGAGAAAAAGGCAGATCCGGCGGATGGTGGAAGCGGTTGGAAACGATGTGAAAAATTTGCACCGGGTGCGTATGGCAGGCCTTATGCTCGGGGACTTGCCGGAAGGAAAGTGGCGGTATCTCGAGAAAAAGGAAATTAACGCGCTGATGGAGATGGGTTCTAATAAACAGCATTCTGAAAAGAAATAGGGCGGATTTGTTTTTTCAGCGGCACCTTCAAAAAAACAAATCCGCCCTATTTGTTATAATTTCTGTATATGCTTCAGGTTCACCCCCTCGGCGATAAACACCACATGCTCGGCGATATTGGTGGACATATCCGCGATTCGCTCCAGGCATCGGGAGATGATGATGGTCTGAATGGAGCGGCGCATTTTCAGAACGCGTTTTTCAAAACCCGGCGAACTTGCGGCCATTACCTCTATAAGGCTTTTCAGCACCTGCATGTTGTACTCATCGGCCTGGTCGTCCATGGCCGGTATCTCTTTTGCCGCTTCGGCGTCCATATCGCGAAAGGATGTCACGGCCATGGTGAACATTTTTTTGCTGATATCTATGAGGGCCTCCATTGCCGGGACCCTTTCCAAAGGGGAATGCTGGCAGAGAAAAATGGTTCGCTCGGCAATATTGACGCTCTGATCGGCAATCCGTTCAAGATCATTGCTGATCCGCATGATGCCGACGATCATCCTCAAATCCCGCGCCATAGGCTGTTCCAGCGCCAGAAGGCGAAGCGACTGACGGTCGATTTCCAGTTCGATCCGGTTGATGTCCCGGTCGCCGTCAATGATGGTCTGCGCGAGGTCATCATCGCGGGCAAGGTATGCCTTGCATGCATTTTCAAATGATTGCCTGGCCAAAGCGGCCATTTTGTATATCGTGAGCTTCAACTGCTCGAGTTCCTTGTGAAAATTCTGTCGTTCCATGTTGTTCCGGCCTCCTTTAACCGAATCTTCCGGTGATGTAGTCTTCTGTCTGCTTGAGCTTCGGGCGCGTGAAGAGGGTTTCCGTATCACCGGTTTCTATGAGCCTTCCCATATAGAAAAACCCGGTTACATCAGACACCCTTGCGGCCTGCTGCATGTTGTGGGTAACGATGACAATGGTGTAGTGTTTTTTCAGCTGATGGATGAGATCCTCAATTTTTTGTGTGGCGATGGGATCCAGGGCGGATGCGGGTTCGTCCATGAGCAGCACCTCGGGTTTCACCGCCAGGGCTCTCGCGATGCAGAGCCGCTGCTGCTGGCCACCGGAAAGACCCAGTGCCGACTGGTTCAGCCGGTCTTTCACCTCATCAAAAAGGGCTGCATCCACAAGGCTTTTTTCCACGCTTTCACGCAGCATTGCCTTGTTTTTAAGGCCGTTGACCCGAAGGCCGTATGCCACATTTTCAAATATGGTTTTGGGAAACGGGTTCGGCTTCTGAAAAACCATTCCCACCCTGCGCCGCAGCTGGACGACGTCTATGCCTGGGTCGTGTGTGTTTTCTCCATCCAGAAGGATTTCCCCGTCGACCCGGATTCCGGGTATCAAATCGTTCATCCGGTTAAGACAACGCAGAAAAGTGCTTTTGCCGCATCCGGACGGTCCAATGAGAGCGGTGGCCTGTTTTTCGGCAATATCCATGCTGATCTGGTCAAGAGCTTTAAAATCGCCGTAATAAAAATCGAGCTTTTTGACGGCGAATTTTATTGTGTCCGTCATATCGTATATCCTTTTGTTCCGAAATGATCATCAATGGTTTGTATCGGCATCCCTTTGTCCGCCGGCGGTAAAAGGGAAAAGAAAAATACGCTGCCGTTTTGTTTCTCTAAGGGAGGGCTCTGCATCCATATGTCCCCCCCCATGCCCGTAACCGCATTTTTGCAGATGGCAAGCCCCAGTCCGGTACCCCCTGTAAAACGGCTGCGCTCTTTTTCCACCCGGTAGAATCTCTCAAAAATTCTGGACTGGTGATGTTTTGCAATTCCGGGGCCTTCGTCTTCTATGGCAAATATGATTTTACCTGCTTCTTCCGTTGAACGTACGGTGATGGCCCCGCCTTCAGGGGAATACCGGATCGCGTTGTCCAGGAGATTCCCGAATACCCGGATCAGGGCCGATTCATCCGCTTTTACGGCGATGGGGGATTCCAATTGGTTGCGGATGGAAATATTCTTTTCCCGTGCCATGGGCATAATTGTTTCCGACGCGGCGTTGAAGCATTGGGCCGCGTCCACGGTGCCTATCTGTTTTGCAAACGGCTTGTCCTGGAGTCTTGTGAGTTGCAGCAGATCATCCACGATTGCGGTCATGTGGTTTGCATTTTTATGAATGGTCTGCAAGAAGGATTTTGCCTCGCCGGTAAAGTTAAAGGGACCGGACAACAGCGTTTCCACGTAGCCCTTGATGGATGTCAGCGGGGTTTTGAGCTCATGGGACACGTTGGCAACGAAATCCCGGCGGATCTTTTCCAGCCGCCTTCGCTCGCTGACATTGTAAAAAACCACCAGAGCGCCTCCCTCGGGTATGGCGGTCAGGTAGACCTCGTAGAACAGGTCTTCTTCCAGCTCCAGGGTGAAGCTGAACTCCGGTGTGCCGCAGACAACGGCATCGCATGCCGCCTGGATCTCGTTGTTCAAAAAAAGTTCCACGGGCTTTTTGCCGATACAGGAACCCCGGCATCCGGCAAGATCCTCGACAGCGTGGTTGACCGCCTTGATGCGGCCGTCTTTGTCCAGAAGAAGGATGCCTTCCCGCATGTTTTCAATAATGACGGCAAGTTCGTACTTCTGGCGGGTGATGGTTTCCACCTGATGGGATATGCGGTCCGCCATTTCGTTGATATTGCCGGAGAGCTGGTGAAATTCCCGCCCTTCATCGGCGATGTAGCGATGCGTGTAGTCCCCGGTTCCGAGTTTCCGGATGCGCTCGATAATCTGGTGGACGGGGGATTCGAGCCGTCTGGTGAAATAGATGCTGAGACCCAGTGCAAGAGCGAAAATCAAGGCATTCACCAGCCAGAATTGCCGGGCGTATTCACTTAACCGGTTTTCCACCTCGGAAAAGGGGACGGCGATCCGGAGGACCATAGGTAAGTGTTGGCTTTCCATTGAAAATGGACGTGCAGCGTAAATCAGGTGCCGGTCAAGCGTGTCTGAATAGCGGATGGATGACCCATGGCCGGTTCGGAATGCGGATGAAATCTCTTCCCGGTACGCATGGTTTTCCATGCGCACAACACCCTCAAAGGGAACGTCCGAATCGGCGATGACCCGGCCGCCGGCTTCAATAACCGTAATCCTGTAACCGACCTGCTGTGCGAAGGTTTTACACCATTGGTCCAGGGCTGCCTCTGATGTGAAAGCCGGTTGTCTTTTGGTAAGCCATTCGGCGAAATCGAGTTTTTCCCAGGCATCTTTCCTGGAGGATTCAATAAAGTCGTTTCGCAGGGAATAATAAATATAGATACCGGGTATGCATATGGCCACGATCAAAACGAGCCAGAATGAGGCCAGAAGCCGGGTGCCGAATCGCATGGGTTGCATTTGCATGACTATGAAAACTCCTCGACAGTTTCGGGAAAAGTCGGTTGTATTTCGCCGTTACTCCTTGAAGCGGTAGCCGATTCCGCGAACGGTTTCAATATCATCGGCAAGCGTGCCGAGCTTCTGGCGAAGCCTTCGGATATGGGTATCCACGGTGCGATGGTATCCCTCGAACTGGTACCCCCATACCCGATCCAGAAGCTGGTCCCTTGTCCTTACCCGGCCTTTGTTCTGGACAAGATCGATCAGCAGGTTGAACTCCGTAACGGTCAGTTCCAGGGCGTCTTCTCCAATTGAAACCATATGTTTTTCCGGATCGATGACCAGATTGTTGTGCCGGATAACCATCGGTTTTTCAACAGCGGCGTCTGTCCTTCGCGTGATGGCTTTGATACGCAGAAGCAGTTCCCGGGGGGAAAAGGGTTTGACCATGTAGTCGTCGGCACCAAGTTCGAAACCGACGACCCGGTCGACTTCTTCCCCCTTGGCCGTAAGCATGATGACGGGGATATGCTCGGTTGCCTCATTTTTTTTAAGGTGTTTGCATATAGTCAGCCCGTCCATGGAAGGGAGCATGAGATCAAGAATAATGAGATCCGGTTTTTCCCGTTTTGCCAGTTCGAATCCCAATATCCCGTCTTCAGCGGTCTTCGTTTCATACCCCTCGGCCCTGAGGTGCCAATCGATCAGGTTCAGAATGTCCTTGTCGTCTTCAACCACCAATATTGTTTTGGCCATATTCCGTTCCTTTACCTGTCAAACAGATGCTTACAGACCCGCCGGCTTTTCCTGGATACCGCACACATACCAATAAGACCCAAATGTTACAATTTCGTGTATTTCCCTTGATATTCACGTTACATGCAATTTTTTACAATTCTTCATTTGTTCGTCACACAATCGTCAAATTCGGGAGTTATTTTTGGCTCACCTCAAACGAGAAATTTCCTGCAGAGGGCATACCTTACTTTAATAACAGAATAATGGAGGCTTTCAAACATGAAGAAGATGAAATCAGCAATTTTCAGGATGATCTGCATGGCGGCAGCAGTGTGGCTGCTTGCCGGTACGTCCGCATCGGGTTCGGAAAGAATTACCATCAACGGCTCCACAACGGTGCTGCCCATCACCCAGAAGGTGGCAGAGGCATTCATGAAAGAATATCCGCACATCAATGTTTCCATCTCTGGCGGCGGGTCGGGCAACGGCATTAAGGCCCTGGTGGACGGGACCACGGATATCGGCCAGTCATCGCGCTGGATAAAACCGGAGGAAGTAAAACTGGCCGTGGATAACGGTCATTATCCGGTCCCATTCGCCATTGCCCTGGACGCGATCATTCCTGTGGTGCATCCGAGCAATCCGGTGGACAATTTGAGCATGGATCAGCTCAAGGCCATTTATGAAGGGAAAATCCGCAACTGGCAGGAAGTGGGCGGAGAGGACCGCAGCATTGTGATCATATCCAGGGATTCCTCGTCCGGCACTTTCGGCGTGTGGAGTGACGTGGCGCTTCAGGGCGGACGTCCGTCACCCCGCGCGCAGTTGCTGCCTTCTAACGGCGCCATCACACAGGCCGTTTCAAGCAACCCCAATGCCATCGGCTATATCGGCATCGGTTATCTGAACGACAGCCTCAAGGCCATCAGCCTGGCAGGAATCGAGCCGAGCTATGAAAATGCCGCATCCGGCAAATTTCCCGTGGCCCGAACATTATGGATTTTTACGGACAACTGGCCCAAGGGCAACACGCTGCTGTTCATCAATTTTGCACTGCACCCGGAAAAAGGGCAGAAATATGTGAAGGAAAGCGGCTACGTTCCCCTTTACTAAAAATGACGGCAATAGGGTTATAGGATAAAACAGGCGGGAGATCCGGATTATATCCGGTCTCCCGCACTGCAGGAACAAAGGTGACGTGATTCATATGAGTACCAGACGCCAGGCAAAAGAACTGTTGATTCACATATTTTTTCTTGTGGTAGGGGCAAGCGGGATCATTATTCTGACATTGATCCTGCTGTTTTTGATCATGGAAGGGATCCCCATATTCGATACGGTTTCGGTCAAAGATTTTATCACCGGCACCATGTGGTACCCAACCTTTGACCCTCCTGATTTTGGCATCCTGCCGTTGATTGCAGGGTCCGCAAGCGTTGTGGTGCTGTCTTCGCTTATCGCCATCCCCCTTGGCATCGGATCGGCCATTTATCTTGCCGAAATTGCCCACCCCAAAGTCCGTGCGGTCATTAAACCGGCCATCGAGTTGATCGAAGGGTTGCCAACCGTTGTGATCGGATTTTTCGGCATGGTTGTCGTTGCGCCATTTCTCCAAAAATGGTTCGGCCTGGATACCGGCTTGAACCTGCTCAATGCAAGCATCATGCTGGCTTTTATGGCGGTCCCCACCATTGCAAGCCTTTCCGAGGACGCCATTTACAGTGTTCCCGCGCATATGAAAGAGGGATCCATGGCGCTTGGGGCGACGCACTGGGAAACCATCGCCAGGGTTATTCTCCCGGCATCCCTGACGGGAATATCAACGGCGGTGATATTGGGCATTGCAAGGGCGATAGGAGAGACCATGGTTGTGCTTATGGTCGCCGGCGGCGCGGCGATGATACCGGAGTCCATATTCGACCCGGTCCGGCCCATGCCGGCCAATATCGCAGCGGAAATGGGAAATACACCGTTCAGGAGCGATCATTACCATGCTCTTTTTGCCATCGGCCTGGTTCTTTTCGTATTTACGTTCATATTTAACATGATTGCCGCCTATCTGGCCCAGAAACACAAACAGGTGGGCGCGGCATCGCTGTAACGGGGTGACTGGAAGGAATGGGAATAAACACGACAACAAAACGGAAAATCGTACAACATGTCGCATTTGCCGTGATTCGGACGGCGGTGTATATCAACGTGGGGGCCTTGGTTGTTTTTATGGCCTTTATCGCGGTGCAGGGGATATCGGCCATCAGTTGGTCGTTTTTGACGGAAGCGCCAAGAGCATCCATGACGGAAGGGGGCATATTGCCCAGCATCGTGGGTACAATCTGCCTTTCCCTGGGGTCGATTATCGTTGCCTTTCCCCTTGGCGTGGGTACGGCGATCTATCTCAATGAATATGCCGGCAGCGGGCGATGGGTGAGTATCGTCCGGATGGGCATCATCAACCTCGCGGGGGTTCCCTCCGTGGTGTACGGCCTTTTCGGGTTGGCATTCTTTGTTATCTGGCTGGAAATGGGGGTGAGCATTCTTGCCGGTTCGCTGACGCTCGGTGCTTTTATCTTACCGCTGGTTATCGGATCTTCCGAAGAGGCGCTTCGTGCCGTACCCCAGGCAAACCGCGAGGCATCTCTTGCCCTGGGTGCGACTCGCTGGCAGACGATCTACCGGGTGGTGCTCCCGGAAGCGCTTCCCGGCATGATTACCGGTCTCATTCTGGGCATGAGCCGGGCGGCCGGGGAGACGGCCCCCATCATGTTTACCGCGGCGGTGTTTTTTTCCCGCGAGATGCCAAAATCCATTTTTGATGAAGTCATGGCCATGCCCTATCATATCTACGTGTTGGCTACAGCCGGCACGGAAATCGCCAAAACAAGGCCGTTGCAGTACGGAACCGCACTGGTGCTCATGGCCCTTGTGCTGGGAATGAACCTGGTCGCAATTATTATTCGAAACCGCCTTCAGAAGAAACGTTTGTAAGATAGAAAAACATGTCCAAAAATGGCTCGCCTCATAACATCAATGTAACAATCCGTGCCCATGGGTTTTTCTGCACATAAAGCCTTTCTTCCGCACGAACTCCCTTGTATTTGACTTTTGATGACAAACCGCGTTCTGACATTTTGTCATGAAATCCGCTGCACCTCCCCTCTGCAGGTTTAATCGATTTATCACAATTGCGTCATCTCATTGTCATAACCGGTATCTATATACAGGTATCTCAGTTTCATTAACGAAAATGAATACCATGGAGGATACCAATATGGACAATGGCCTTAAAGCGGATTTACATGTTCACTCAAAAATGTCGACTCGACCTTCCCAGTGGATACTCCAGAAACTGGACTGCCCGGAAAGTTTCACTTCTCCTTTGCGCCTTTACGAAATCGCAAAAACCCGGGGGATGGATCTTGTTACTATAACGGATCACAATACTATCGACGGCGCTCTTGAAATTGCCCACCTGGAAGACACCTTCATCAGCGAGGAAGTCACGGCCTATTTTCCGGAAAACCAATGCAAGGTCCATGTTCTTGCACTGGACATCGATGAGTCTCAGCACCATGAAATCAGTTATCTTCGGATCAATATTTATGAGCTCGTGACATTTCTTGCCAAAGAGAAAATATGTCACGCGGTGGCCCATCCCATGTTTGACCTGAACCATAAGCTCACCCTCGCGCATTTTGAAAAAATGCTGCTGCTGTTTAAAAATTTTGAACTGAACGGATCGCGGGACGACTATCAGAACCAAACGCTTGAAGCGATTCTGTCCAATGTCACCGAGGCGGACATCGATCGTTTGAGTGAAAAACACGGCATTGCGCCCATGGGGCGACAATTCTGGGAAAAAAATATTATCGGCGGTTCTGACGACCATTCCTCGTTAAACATTGCCAGGATGCACACTTTCATTCCCGGTGTCTCCGATCGCGAAGGGTTCCTCAAGGGGCTTGAAGAAGGCCGGGCCGTTGTCCGGGGAAGAGCGGCCACACCGAAAACCATGGCCCACAATCTCTATGGAATTGCCTACCAGTATTATTCTTCGAAATACAATCTTTCCAGGTATGCCGGAAAAAGCCTGCTTTTCAGATTTGTCCACAATGCGTTGACGGTTGATGACAACAACGCTGGAAGGGGCATTCTTGCCAGACTCCAGGACTTCATTTCAGCCCGAAAGCCATCGTTTTTTAGTTTCTTCCAGGCACTTACAGACGGGGCGCCGCATGTCATCGTGAAAAAAGCGGAGAAAATCATCTCGGAAAACAGTCGATTCAGGCGGTTGCTGGAAGCGGACAATATCGACCACTGGGAGACAGAAGAGGACTGGTTTGAATTCGTCAACGATGTTTCCGAAGCCGTTATTAAAAATTTCGCCGATACGATTCTGAGCAGTCTTTCAAAGGCTAAACTCTTTAACATCTTTGAGGCGGCAGGTTCTGCCGGGTCTGTCTATACCCTTCTGGCGCCGTATTTCATGTCTTTCAATCTCTACGTCAAGGATCGCGGATTTGCCGATACATGCCGGGCAGCATGCTGTACAAGCACGACCGTGCCGGAGGATGGTGAAACGAGGATGGCTTTGTTCACAGATACCTATTATGAAACAAACGGCGTCGCCCTGACGCTTCGGGAACAGGTGAAAATCGCGCAGAGATATAACAAGAAACTCTCTATTTTAACCTGCAGTCCCGATAAAACAAACGATACGGTTGTCAATTTTGAACCCGCAAGCACCTATACCCCGCCGGAATACCCGGAGCTTTCGCTTCATTATCCGCCGTTGTTGAAAATGCTCAATTATTGTTACGAGAAAAGGATTACCTTGATTCATGCTTCCACGCCCGGTCCGGTAGGGCTTTGCGGACTGGCAATCTCAAAGATACTCGATATTCCGATGCATGCGACGTATCACACGGCGATACCCCAGTATGCAGCCGAGTTGACCGGTGACTATGCCATGGAAGAGATCATGTGGAAAGCGGTGGTCTGGTTCTATAACCAGGCGGATGCGGTATTCGTTCCTTCAAATGCCACAGGTGACGAATTGTCGGATAAAGGGATTGCAAAGTCCAAAATACGCCTTTATCCGCGGGGGATCGATATCAACCGTTTCCATCCGTCCATGGGAGATGGTTTCTGGCAGTCCCGCTGGTCGCTTGCAATTGATGATTTCAAGCTTTTGTATGTTGGACGCATATCAAAGGAAAAAAATATAGACGTTCTTGCCGGTGCATTCAGCCTGCTTCGCCGCATGACAGACAAGGTGCAGCTCATCCTTGTGGGTGACGGCCCCTATCGCAAGCAGATGGAAAAACGTCTCGGCAAGCGGCAGGTCCTGTTTACCGGCTACCTCGAGGGAGAAGCGCTTGCACGGGCGTATGCGTCCAGCGACCTTTTTGTTTTTCCCTCCGCCACGGACACCTTTGGCAACGTGGTGCTTGAAGCGCAGGCCTCCGGCCTCCCCGTTATCGTTACCGACCAGGGAGGTCCCAAGGAAAATGTCATTGCCGGGAAAACCGGAATGATCGTGCCTGCAGGGGATGAAGAAACCCTTGCAAAAACGATACTGACCTTGATTCGGGACAGGGGGCGTCTGGAAATCATGAAAATCAATGCGAGAAAATATATTGAATCCAGATCCTTTGAAGCAGCCTTTCTTGACACCTGGGATTTGTACCTCCATGCCCCGGAAAAGGGGGATGTAAAGTCCCGGGCGGCATGATCAAGGCTTTAACCGTTTCCCGGCAAGGAGACCGTGCCGCCCCATGTATGGCCGCTGATTCCTCCTGGCAATACATAAGCCCGTTTCTTTGCCGGGAATCCATACCTTTCATTGTTCCTGATTTTTGGGGGGAGTGGGATTTACCGAATAACCGGATTAAAGAGCCGATCGCGGGAGGTGACGCACAAGAATTTGAAAATAGGATGCGTACAAAGAATGAACAAAGCAGCAAGTTAGCGGTAGTATACACACAAACAGAAAAATTATAATTATTAAGGAGAAAGAAAAATGAAGATCAAGGTATGTACGTTGGCTGTTGTTGCCCTTCTTGCCATATCGTTTACGGCCAACGCCGCAACGGTTTTCGAAAAAGACGGTACGAAATTAGGTTTAAAAGGGGATTACCAGATTCAATTTCGGCAGGATATCGGAGAAGATGAGGATCTTTATATCGATTATGACGATCTGACCGTCACCTTTGATGTGAAGCAGGAACTGGACTACGGGTGGACGGCATTCGGCGTGTTGAAAATGGACTGGAAAGGCCAGGCACACGGTGATGCAGACAATGCCGTTGATGAAGGCTTTGTCGGCGTTGATTTTGGCATGGTTGCGGTTTCCATGGGCCGTCTTGACTGGGGGTCGGATGATTTCGAGGTGGAAAAGGCCATTGAAATGGACGGCGGCTACGCTGTTCCGGAAGATATGGGGAGCGACAGCTTTCGTGTCGACGTGGACCTTGACGTCGTAAAAGCGGCGGTATCCGGCGACCTTGAGGTGGAAGACAATGAATCCGCCGCCGAGGCATACATTTATACCGGTTTCAAAGGTCTTGAGGCCGGCGTATTGTACCAGAATTACAAGGACAACGCGGATGCCGATTCTCTGGATACTATCGGCGCGCGGGCTGGCTACGATTTTGGCCCGGTTTACCTGGGTGCGGATTACACGACCAATGACGACCAGGACAATGTGAACGCTGTGGTGGTTGTGCCGGTTTTGCGCAAGACCAAGGTTGCCCTGGGCTACGGCCTGGAGTCTCCTGATGCCGGTGATGCGGATGATGTCAACAGCTGGTATGCCAATGTCGTTCACAAGCTGGGCGGGGGCGTCAGTGTTCATGCCGAAATCGGGGATACCGACGAAGACGGCACGGACATGGGGTATCTGGCCGGCCTGCGGTTCAAATTCTAGCGAGGGCTCCTGCTGCCAAAGTCGATATTTAAAACACAATCAGCCGGGGATGCGTTCCCCGGCTTTTTTTATAGGCGCCCGATACCCAGAACTTCAGGTTGGCAGGCCCTATAAGCCGTTTCATAAAAGCGCAATAATGCTTGCCTCTGTATTTCTCCTATAATATACATCTGGATCAGACAGGATTGTAACGCAATGCAAAAATAGGCGTTATTATGGCAAAAACCGGCATTGCCAGGAGGTTTACCATGGCCCATAAGCACGATCATGAAGATCATCAAGACCATCATCACCACCACAAGCATGGTCACGATCATGACCATGACAAGCCCTCGGAAATGACATTTTCCGAGAAGATGGAAAAATTGCTGAACCACTGGATCAAACATAACCGGGAGCATGTGCAGACCTATCGCACATGGGCGGAAAGGGCTCTGGAAGCCGGCATGCAAGATATCAGCAAGCAGATCGAAGAAGCGGCAGAAACAAGTGCGAAAGTGGATATCTCCCTTGAAAATGCGCTTGAGGTGCTGAAAAAAAGGGAGTGATGCCGGAGCAGGTGATAAAGAAACGGTCGCGGTATCACAGGCGCTGGATCAGGTAAAGATATGCCGGCAGCCGGCAAAGGGTCTTGAACGCGTTAAAGCCTGCGAGCAGGCGTTCTTTTGAACCGATATCTTCAAGGGGGGAAAGATAGATATCCCCTTTGGGGTAGAAGTGGTCCAGTTGACTTCTCGTTAAGGACAGGATCGAGGGAAGATGCGTATCGGGCAGGCCATCGCCGATGACGAAATTCGCACTGATCTCGATATTTGAAAAATTGCGGTTGATTTCGATCAACCGTGAAAAAGCGGATTGGATCTTTTGGGCGCTCAGGGGTTTTTTTAATAATGCCAGGGTATTCGGGTCTCCGGACTCAAGGCCGATGTTGATGGCGGTAAAAAACGGCAGATTGTTCAGCATGTCCAAAAGCGGCGTGTCCGCCCGCAGAACCGAGTCCACGCTGCCGAACATGAAAAGGCGCGGCTCCTTCATTATCGATTTTTCGATGTCAAGTATTTCAAAAGATTTTTCCGCTGCATAGGCGATCGTGTCAATACCGGCGAAAAGTGCGTCGTGTTGGCCGAAAAACACAGAATGGTAATTGATTAGATCCCTGCCGTAAAAGCGTTTCAGCGCGTGAAGCTGCCCTGTGATGCTTTCACGGGTGCGGGTCTTGAAACCCATGCCGGATTTCACCCTGCAGAAACCGCAGTTGTAGAGACAGCCGTCAGCAATGGTTACAGGGATGACATCGTATTCCACGTGCCGGGTGTCCGGTGGGAGGACCGAGACCGGACCGCCGATGATGTCATGTAATTCTTTCCCCCTTTTTTCAAGGTTCTTCGAATTCATGCGTAAAATCCGGTCGATCAGACTGGCAACCGGTTCCGGAAGATCCCCCGTATCGATACCGTCAAGTTTTTGCCGAAGAGATCGCCACGCGTCAAAAGCGTTTCGGACTTCCATGCTTTCGAACTTGCCGTATCCGAAAATGGTGTTGGTCTGATAGTCAAGGCACGGAATGTAGTATTCTCCGGTATAGTTATATGCGCCGTTGTACCCGCCTGCTGAAAAATAGGCCCAGTCATTGCCGGCCGTTCGCTTCAGCCATTCCGCCGTTTCAAGCCACCCGCCGGAAGATCCCTGGATGGTCTTTATTTCTCCGTTCAGCGTGAACCTGAAAATATGCTCCCGGGTTCTGATCTCATTGAATCGGCCGTACCGCAGGGGATAGCTGATTTTTATGTAACGATCAGAGCCCTTTTTTTCCGGTTCGATTTCAAGATCGGACAGATGGTATGTGTTCATTTTTGAAAACAATGCCTCTTTGTGCGCCGGGGCATGGCGGAGCAGTGGTCACAATGCCCGGATAATGTCACCGGGTACGCAGGCATCCGGCTTTTCAAGCATCAGGGACGCTCTTGTATTGGGTTGTGCGGCTGCTGCGTCGAAATCTGCATCCGTTATGATCCGCAAGACCCTGTTTCCCCTTGGCGGACCGTCCCGGCTGACGATTTCGACAAGGCCGTTTTTTATGATCCGATTTTTCATGTCCACGATGATTTCGCCTTCTCCTTTTTTACCGTAAATCTTCCCGATGTAGCGATGTTCATCATTTCGTTTTACAGCATCATAAACGGGTAGGGTTCCCTCTGCGTCATTGAGATAAAAACCGCTGGAATATCCCCTGTAGTTAATCGTTTCAAGTTCCCGGCGCCAGGCAGGATCGACCCGGTAATCCGATTGGTTGGTATAATACGCATCTATTGCATGGCGGTATGTCCTTACGGTTGCCGCTATATAATTCACTCCCTTCATGCGCCCTTCAATTTTCAGTGATGCGATGCCGGCGTCAATCATTTCCGGAACATGATCGATCATGCACAAATCTTTTGCGGAAAAAAAATGGGATCCACGATCATCCTCATATACGGGCATATATTCCCCGGGACGTTTTTCTTCGACAAGGTAATATTTCCACCGGCAGGCATGGGCGCATAATCCTCTGTTGCCATCCCTTCCGGACAGATAATGGCTCAAAAGGCACCTGCCGGACACGGCAACGCACATGGCGCCGTGCACAAACGCTTCGACTTCAATCGGTGCCGACGATGCAATTTCCCTGATTTCCGAAAGCGAAAGTTCTCTGGCTGCATTGATTCTTTTTGCGCCCTGATTTGCCCAGAACATTGCCGAAAGAGTGCTCGTGGTGTTTGCCTGGGTGCTGACATGAATGGCAATATCGTCCAATACCTCTTTTGCGGCCATGAAAATTCCCGGATCAGCCACGATGACGGCATCCACACCGGCCTTACCAATCTGTTCCAGGTGCGCGTATATTTTTGACTGCTCCGCATTCCTTGCAAACACGTTGCAGGCGACATACAGGCGCACGCCGCAACGATGGGCATGGGATACGGCATCAACGATTTCCTCCATGGTGAAGTTGCCTGAATGGCTTCTCAGGCTGAAATCCTTTCCGCCCAGGTACACTGCATCCGCACCAAAATGGATGGCGGCTTCGAGTTTTTCAACATTTCCCGCCGGTGCCAGCAGTTCGATTTTTTTCTCATGCATCATGTGTGTCCGTATGAAATTCTGTACCAAAAAAAGCGGTTTCCATTTTGCATACAAAAAACCCGTTCCCGGAGTCAATATGGAAATTTCCGGAAACGGGTTTCAAATGTATGCTGCTTCACTGCGAAGAAGATCGGTTCCCATGCGGTTCATGGAAACGATCACTTTATTCGCTTACAAAACCTTCAAACCGTACATTCAGGTTGACGTTGATATTCAGCCCCTGATTGGAAATCCCTTTGACAAGCTGTGCCAGAATCGACTGAAGGGCATACTCGGACAATTTGGTTCCGGCCGTGGTTTTTGGCATTCTGCCCTGTTTTGCGGTGGCAGATACACCGGTACCGGTCTGCTTTGTCCTGGCATACGCTGTTCTTGCAGTGGGCTGCTTGAGTCGGGAGGCTTTTACATACTTTTTCAAACCCGGGCTTTTCAAAAGGGCACTTTCCAGGGTAAAACGATTTTTTCCGGTTTTTCGTGTAAGGTCATATATTTGTACCGGTTCAAGCTCGAAAATTTCCGGAACCAGATTGTATGTATATCCTCTTGGGGTTTTTTTCTTCTGGATAAAAAAGCCAAGATCGCATTTTTCGCTGTTGCTCAATTTTGCAAGAATACTGGCAATATCTTGAATTTTCATTTCTTTTCCGGAAAGCTCGGACACTTTCTGTGTGATTTCCGGAGACCGTAGATCTTTGTTGAACCGCAAAGAATCGATAATGTATTCGCTGTTTGTTTTTTTTCTTTGTTCCATCTTGCTGCTCCTTATATCCTCATTATAAAATTATTTTTTTAAAATCAGTTTGTTGTCACGCATCGAAAATGATCATATACAGAAATATGCATGTTTAATAAAACTACATATTATTTACTCCTAAATTTATACACCTTTTTCGCTTTGTCAAACGTCATATGTGAATTTACTATTTGTTTTTTTTAAAATTATCAATTTTTTTTCTTTAGAAAAAGGAGTAACAATCTGAATGCTTATACCTTGACACCTGCCGGTGCGGCACGCTATGTAAGATAGAGTCAAGATCACCACGGAACCATTCGCAGGGCGATTAACCAAGAATACGATAAAATAAGCATCCGGAGCGTCCATGATGAACCCGCAAGACGAAATATTGAAAAAGTTTCAAACGGTTTCGGAAAATCCCCACGAATATGCAAGATCCATAAAAGAGCAAACCGGTAAAAAAATTATCGGTTTTTTTTGTTCCTACACGCCCGAGGAGTTGCTGCAGGCGGCAGGCGTGGTCCCGTTTCGTCTTTTCGGCACTGCCCGCGATATCGAACTTGCCGAATCGCATCTTCAGTCATATTGCTGCTCACTGGTCCGGGGCGGGCTTGAAGACGCATTGAGGGGCAGGCTCGATTTCATGGAAGGCACGGTTTTCCCCCATACATGCGATTCCATACAACGTCTTTCGGATATCTGGCGTCTTAATGCAGGGTTCGATGTTCATATCGATGCGGTCATGCCGGTGAAATTAAACACGCCCAGTGCACGCAAGTATATGGTCGACGTCCTTGCCGGCGTCCGAAAAGACCTTGAAAAATCACTGAACATTACAATTACAGACCATGCGATTTCAGAATCAATAGAACTCTATAATCGAATAAGGTCATCGCTCTTGTCACTTTACCGGATGAGGAGCAGAAAGCCCGCTGTTATTCCGCAGTCAGCAGTATATCACACCATGAAAGCGGCAATGGTAATGGATCGGGCAGAGTTTGCAAAAGACCTTGAAGCGCTTGTTGCGTCGCTGGAAAAACTGCCTGTCAAAGACGTTGAAACCGTCCGGAAAAGAATCATGCTTTCCGGTGGCATATGCAACCAACCGGATATTTACAAGATTATTGATAAGGCCGGCGGTGAGGTTGTCTGGGATGATCTGTGCACAGGCCTCAGGTATGCAGCAGGCTTCATAGAGGAATCGAACCAGCCGATAGAGGCCCTTGCCAATCGTTACACGCGCCGCATTGTTTGCCCTGCAAAGCATGCGTCCATTACGGCAAGGGGAGAAAGCCTGCTGGCAGAGGTTCATAAACAAAAGATCGACGGTGTGGTTTTCCTTCACCTGAAATTCTGCGATCCCCATGCATTTGATTATCCTTACCTCAAGGATTTTCTCGGCAGGGAAAATGTTCCCTCGATGCTCCTTGAAATTGAAGAGCAGGCCCCGCCCGAGGGGCAGTTGAGGACCCGTTTTGAAACCTTTATCGATATGCTGTAAGCTGCTGGCGTATGATTTTTTACCGGGCGCACGTGATTCATTATGAACCAAAGAAATCGTCATTGGTAAATGAAAGAGGGGTTTGCCCATGTCCGACATGAATAAAAAAACCGTGGATCCTGGGAAGGACAACCGGAAGATAAAGTCTGTTTCCCGGATGAAGGAAATAATGACCCATTATTATATCGATGCCAAAACCGCCCGGGAGAGCGGAAAAAAAGTGGCGTGGATCACCAGTGGCGGTCCGGTCGAGCCATTGATCGCCATGGATGTCATTCCCGTTTATCCCGAAAATCACGGTGCAATGGTAGGCGCATCAAAAATGGGTGTCGACCTTTGCCAGAAGGCCGAGGAAATGGGATATTCAAGCGATCTGTGCTCCTATGCCCGGGCAGATATCGCCTGCGCAGCCACCCAGGGCGGCCCCATAGGCGGACTTCCCGAGCCTGATTTCCTGGTTTGCTGCAATAACATATGCGGTACAGTGCTGAAGTGGTATGAAGTGGCTGCCCGCTATTACAAGGTCCCTCTTTTTATTCTCGACACGCCTTTCATTCACAGGGAGATGAGAAAAGAGGCGCAGCAGTATGTGATGTCTCAGATCGAGGAGTACATCGCGTTTCTGGAAGCACAGTGCGGCCGCAAAATGGATTATGACCGGATGACGGACGTCGGAAGGCTGGCTGTTGAAGGCCTTCGTCTGTGGCAGGCCGTACTCGACACGGCCGCTCACAAGCCGTCCCCCATCACCGCATTTGACCTGTTTTTCCACCTGGGGCTGATCGTGACCCTTCGCGGGACGCAGGTAACGGTTGATTATTATCAGGGGCTGCTGGATGAAATGAATGAGCGTATCGCGAATAACATTGCCATGGTTCCGGGCGAAAAATACCGTCTTCTCTGGGATAACCTGCCGGTATGGTACAAGACCCGGTGGCTTTCGGATAAATTCGCATCCCACAAGGCATGCCTCGTGGCCGATACCTACACGTCCGCCTGGAGCGGCGTTTTGCCTTTGATCGATGAAGACAGGTTTCTGGAAACCATGAGCCTTTCCTATTCGCAAGTCTATATCAACATATCCCATGACATGATGATTGACAAGCTCAGTGAAATGATCCGGAAATATGATGCCGACGGCCTTGTGATGCATTCCAACCGAAGCTGCAAACCCTATTCCCTGGGGCAGTATGACCTGCAGAAGATGGTAATGGAGCAATTGGGCATTCCAACGCTGATCATCGAAGCGGATATGGTGGATGAGCGGCATTTCGCAGAAAGCCAGATTGAAACGAGAATTGACGCGTTCATGGAAACCTTGAAAAGCTGATTTTTTACGGGGCATTCGCATATTGATGAATACGAAAATTACCGCGGGAATCGATATCGGCTCCATTACTGCAAAAGCGGTTGTGATGGAGGGAGACAAAATTCTGGGTGCCAGGGTTCAGTTTACCGGCTATACGGCCAAAAAAGCCGGCCGCGATGTGTTCGATGGAATGCTGGGGGAAATCGGGATGCCGCCGGATCGCGTGGAATGCATCGTTTCCACCGGTTACGGTCGCAATTCCATCGATTTTGCAGACAAGGCGGTAACGGAAATCACATGCCACGGTGCAGGTGCATGGTTTGTAAACCCGGAAGTCCGTTTTGTCGTCGATGTCGGCGGTCAGGACTCAAAAGTGATCCGTCTGGATGATTCCGGCAAAGTTGTCGATTTTGCCATGAACGACAAATGCGCTGCGGGGACGGGTCGATTCCTTGAAGTCATGGCACGGGCGCTGGAAGTTGACCTGGATGATTTCGGAGAACTGTCGCTTGCCGGAATTCCTGCCAAGATCAGCAGTATCTGTACCGTATTTGCGGAATCCGAAGTGATTTCCCTGATTGCCAGGGGTGAGACCCGTGAAAATATTATTGCCGGGATTCATGAATCCGCAGCATCCAGAATCTCTGCCATGGCCAGGCGGGTCGGCCTGGTTTTGCCCGTTATGATGACAGGGGGGGTTGCAAAAAACAAAGGCATGCTCGCGGCCCTTGAGAAGAAGCTGGACGCTCCGATACAGGTTTCGGAATACGCCCAGGTAAACGGCGCCCTCGGCGCGGCTATTTTAGCTGCCCGAATGTGACCCGGGAAATAAAGGAGGCAGAATGGATTTACGGCAGCGGAGAAGGGAAGTCGAAAACCAGCTCGCCGTCCTGTTGAAACAGGTGGAAAGCATGGATAACAAAATCCGCATGTACCTTGCGGATCGTCAAAACAATCCTCATCCGCGGCATGATGAACTGATTGCAAGGATCCAAAGGTTTCGCATCGACCCCGCCATTACCACCAAGTACCTGGAAACACTGCTGGACAACCTCCAATGGAAAGTCTACTACTACAGTCATTCCTGGAAGCAGTTATGGGCAAATGCCGAGGTGAAGCGCAGACAGGAGCAGAAAAAAGTTCACAACGCGCAACCCGGTAGAAAAGAGGATGAAAATAAAAACCAGGCGGACAACCGGCTTATATATTCCGTGGACCGGCTTTGGGATGTGCAAAAAGAAAAGCTTCAGCGCATCGGTGCAAAAGCGGAGCCGGAGTTGAAGGACGACTTTGTCAAACGGATAAAACAGTCCTATGGCAGGCTTGCCTCTGATAAGAAAGACGGGGAAGAAATATACATGACGTTCGATTCTTCTGAAAAACGCTGCGTTCTGGAAAAACGAAAGAAGGATAAGTAGCGCAGGACGTTCTCAGATAAGGGCTTTCAGTTGGCGATGAAACAAGGCCATATCACCGGGAAGAGGGGCTTCAAAAGTCGTTTCAATGCCGGTCTCAGGGTGCGGGAACGTGATCTTTGCCGCATGAAGCATCTGGCGGGGCACCCTTTTGATCAAGGCGGCCGCTTCCGGTGAGAGATGCAACGCCCGATGCGGATTTTTGTATCCGTAAGTGTCGTCACCTACCAGCGGGTGGCCGACGGCCGCGCAATGAACGCGTATCTGATGGGTTCTGCCGGTTTTTATGTCCAGGCGCAGAAGACATATCCTGTCAAACCGCTCCATGACCTGCCATGTTGTATCCGCTTCCCGTCCATCGGCAGGGTCTGTCGAAACCGCCATTTTTTTTCTGTCTTTTTTGCTCCGTGCAATCCGGTAGGTAATCCGGCCCGCCGAATTTTCGGGGTTGCCGAAAACAAAGGCAAGGTAGGTTTTTTCGATTTTTCTTGATTGAAACAGTTGGACCAGCTGCATCCGGCTTGTTTCGTTTTTCGCCACGATCAGTATGCCGGATGTGTCCTTGTCGATGCGATGCACAATGCCCGGCCTTCCCGGAGGGCCCGCGCTTTCAATTTCCGGGAAGCGGTAGCAAAGACCGTGTACCAGGGTGCCGCTTGCATGCCCTGGTGCAGGATGCACCACGAGCCCCGGTGGCTTGTTAATGACGATGAGGCTGTCGTCTTCGTGGAGAATATTCAGGGCAACGGGTTCCGGCTCAATCTTGCATGCGTCGGACCCATGGGCAGCCGGTATCGTTCCGGTGATATGATCCTGAAATTGAAGTCGATGTCCCGGTTTTTTGACCGAATCATTCAGTTTTATACGGCCGAGGCGGATCATCTGGCTGACTGTGCTGCGTGAGTATGCCGGGAGGTTCAGGGATACGGTATGATCAAAGCGACTTCCCGCTTCATCTGTCCTGACCGTTATATCGATGGTGACCAATACGTCCCTGTCAGGAGGAGGAACCTTCACTGCTGCCGTTTCCGTTGCTTCCGGTGAAGAAATCCTCGATGGTCTGCCAGACGTCGGTTTCATCCTTTTCAAGTGCGGTGCAGATCTCCCGCAGAAGCAGATTTTTTGATGTGTCCAGCAGTTTTCGCTCTCCGAAGGAGAGGTCCTTGGTGAGTTTCAAACAATACAGGTCCCGGAATACTTCCGCCACATCAAAGAGCGAACCGGATTTGATTTTGTCCATGTACTCCTTGTAGCGCCGGTTCCAGGTCTGATTGTCGTGGATATCGTCCTTCTTTTCTTTTAAAACCTTATATATGCCCGGAACTTCATTTTCATTGATCACGGTGCGCAAGCCGACTGATTTTACATTAATGGTCGGAATCATGATCACCATGGCATTGTCAAGAATTTTCATGATGTAGAAATCATGTTGCGTACCGTTAATCAAACGGCTCTCCACGGACTCAATGCGCCCGACACCATGTGCGGGGTACACCGCAAGATCTCCTGCCTGAAATTCTCCGGACAACCGCTCTTTAGCATGTGCTTTCACTGCCATTTCGTTTCACCTGAAAATTTTATAAGTATTCAATATTATGTTGAAATATTTACCATAGCAAATTTCCAAGTGAAAAGCAAATGAAAAAGGGCCGGTGAAAATCACCGGCCCTTTGTACTGTCTTACCTGTCTTTCAATTGAACTGCCGCTATATTACAGCAAAAACGGCACCATCAGCAGAGCAACCACGTTGAGGATCTTGATCAACGGATTGATAGCAGGGCCGGCGGTGTCTTTGTAGGGATCGCCTACGGTGTCACCGGTAACGGCAGCTTTGTGAGCATCGCTGCCCTTGCCGCCAAAATACCCGTCTTCGATGTATTTTTTTGCATTGTCCCAGGCAGCGCCACCAGTGGTCATGGAAATGGCCACGAAAAGACCGGTAACGATACTACCAATGAGCAGGCCGCCTAATGCTACGGGGCCAAGCAGGAAGCCGACCAGGATCGGTGCGACAACCGGGATGAGCGCGGGAACAAGCATCTCTTTAAGAGCGTGTTTGGTTACGATGTCAACACATGCACCGTAATCCGGTTTTTGTGATCCATCCATGATGCCGGGTTTTTCGCGGAATTGGCGGCGAACTTCTTCAACAACGGCACCCGCAGCTTTTCCAACGGCCTGCATGGCGATGGAGCCGAACAGATACGGCAGCAACCCACCGATGAACAGACCAATGATTACCTGCACATTGCTAAGGCTGAAATCGAATTGTTCCGCGGCTTCTGCTGTACCCGCGATAATTTGGAATTCCAACACGTAGCAGGTGAAAAGAACCAGTGCAGCCAAGCCGGCAGAGCCGATGGCATAACCCTTTGTTACTGCCTTGGTGGTGTTGCCGACCGCATCGAGAGGATCGGTTACATTCCGGACACTTTCATCGAGATCGGCCATTTCGGCAATGCCGCCGGCGTTGTCGGTGATCGGGCCGTAAGCGTCAATTGCAATGACCATACCGGTCATTGAAAGCATTGCGGTTGCAGCAATCGCTACACCGTAAAGCCCGGCAAAAGTAAAAGCCACGCCGATAGCGGCACATATGGCAAGTACCGGAAGAGCCGTCGACTGCATGCTTATGCCCAATCCGGCAATGATGTTGGTTCCGTGACCGGTTGTGGAAGCTTCGGCCAGGTACTTGACCGGAGCGAATTTGCCGGTATAGTATTCGGTGATGATAACGATCAGAACGGTCAGTACAAGACCAACCAGAGCAGAATAGAACAGGTTGATTGCCGGGATGTGCCCGATCATATCAATCTGGGTTATGGTGAAAAAATAAAAGACGATTGCCGCAAGAATTGCTGAGCCAAACATTCCCTTGTAAAGGGCGCCCATGATGTATTCGTCTTTTCCGAGTCGAACAAAGGAAATCGCGATAAGTGAAGCAATGATGGAAATTGCGCCCAAAACCAGCGGATAAAAGACTGCCATGGGGAATTCAGGGAAATACAACGCCCCAAGAAGCATCGCTGCAACCAGGGTTACGACGTATGTTTCATAAAGGTCGGCTGCCATACCCGCACAGTCACCAACATTGTCGCCGACGTTGTCTGCGATTGTTGCCGGGTTTCTTGGGTCGTCTTCGGGAATACCGGCCTCGACCTTGCCAACCAGGTCAGCGCCGACGTCAGCGGCCTTGGTGAAAATACCACCGCCAAGACGTGCGAAAATGGAAATAAGACTGCCACCGAAGCCAAGGGCAACCAGTGGGGTAATGTGTGTATGGGTGTCAATAACTTCGGCATCCCCCAGCAGATAATAGAAATAACCGGCAATGGAAGTCAGCGCAAGGCCGGCTACCAGCATACCTGTTACGGAACCGCCGCGGAAAGCCATCTTGAGGCCGGCGGCCAATCCGTCCTTGGCTGCTTCGGTTGTGCGGACATTCGCAATAACCGATACCCGCATGCCGATGTATCCGGCCAGGTACGACGCTACCGCACCAACCAGAAAACCTATGGCGGTTACGCGTCCAAGTCCTAACCAGATCACTATCAGAATGAGGATTCCGACAATGCCCATGGTTTTCAACTGACGATTGAGGTAAGCGATCGCGCCTTCCTCGATTGCAGCCGCAATCTCTCTCATCTTTTCATTGCCGTCGGGTGCTTTCTTGATTACGCCGGCGACGATCAGGGAATACGCGATTCCCACCGCCCCGATGATCGCAGCAACCAAGGGGATGTTTGCCATCAATGTTTCCATACTTCCTCCCTTAAAACATTACAGTTAATAAAACAAAATGAAGATCAATCCCTTACCGATTCTACTTACTATCAATATTGTTTGAGTTAAACGTGTTCATCGCTGCCGCTGCGCCCCTTTCAAGGACGGTTTCCACGGCTTCACGGACAGTCTCGAAAATGTTGCTAAAATATTGGATTTCCTGTTTTGAAAATTTTCCGAGCACGTAATCCGTTACATCCGGACTTTCTTGATGTACAGAGGCTTCGTTCAAGGATTTTGGACGCCCTATGCCGATCCTGATTCTTGTAAAATCATCGGTTGCCAGGGCATCAATGATTGACCGGACCCCTTTGTGCCCCCCATGTCCTCCTTTCGCTTTGATTTTAATTCTTCCAATGTCTATATCCATATCATCGTGTATGATCAAAATATTGGCCGCATCGATGTCAAAGTACCTTGATAGCTGATGTACAGGGGGACCGCTTCTGTTCATGTAGTCCATGGGTTGGGCAAGTACAACGCCCGTGCTGTTAATGAAACCCCGGCCAAAACGATTTTTGAACATGCTGCGGTTAATCGCGATATCATAATGCTCACCAATTCTGTCTATCGCCATGAAGCCGACGTTGTGACGCGTCTGGAGATATTTTTTCCCCGGGTTGCCGAGGCCGGCGATAAGCCAGGTGCCGGTACCTGTCATGACGGATCCGGCAGGGCTGAAGGCGCAATATTCCCGGCGTTATTCTTCCGCACCTTTGCTTTCCGATGAATCCGCTTCTTCACCTTCTTCACCTTCCTCGCCTTCTTCACCCGCTTCTTCTTCGAGCGCTTCTTCTTCAGCTTCCATCTTCGGACTTACAAGCGTTATTACTGTAAAATCAACATCATAGGGTATTTCAACATCCCCTTCGACCTTGATTTCACTCACATGGATAGAGTCCCCGATTTCCATGTTCGACACATCGATGTCTATCTGTTCCGGGATGTTCGCCGGAAGGCAGTAAACTTCCAGTTCGCGTCGGATAATCTGGAGAATACCCCCTTCTTCGACACCTTTTGGTGTACCTATGGTGTTGATGTAAACCATGGTGGCGATCTTTTTGTCCATGCTTATTGCAAGAAGATCGACATGCAGATAGTTCGCTTTGACCGGATCAATCTGAAGCTCCTTGACCATGACGGTCTTGCTGAAGGGTTGACCGCCCTGAATGTTCAGGTTGATAAGCCCTCTGGAATATTGAGGACTGTTGAACATTTTTTCAAGTTCGCTCGATTCCAATGAAAGTTTGATATTATCAGCGCCGGATCCGTAAAGAATGCCGGGAATTCGTCCTTGTCTCCGAAGTGACCGGGCCGCGCCTTTACCGACACTGTCCCGTGTTTGAGCGGTTAATTTTGCAATATCCAAAAGTTATGCCTCCATTATAATTGTATTAGTTGCTTTTTTTCTATCTATATGAACAAAGAAGTCACAGAATCGCCTGTATGGCTCCTGATGATCGCCTCCCCAAACAGCCTTGAAATGGAAAGCGTTAAGATTTTATTGCATTTCTGCTTGGATTCCGTCATGGGAATCGTATCTGTGACAACCAGTGATTTGATGCTTGAGTTGTTGATCCTTTCAATGGCAGGGCCTGATAGCACTGCGTGGGTGCAACAGGCATGCACTTCGCTGGCTCCTTCGGCCATGAGCGATTTTGCGGCCTCTGTCAAGGTGCCTGCCGTATCGACCATGTCGTCGAGGATGACGACTTTTTTCCCGGCCACGTTGCCGATAACCGCCATGGCCTTGGCCTGATTCGGGGCGGTACGTCTCTTGTCGATAATGGCCAGTCCGGCATTGAGCCGTTTCGCAAATGCGCGGGCCCTCTCAACGCCCCCGGCATCCGGGGAGACGATAACCAGTTCTCCACCAAAGGTTTTCAGCATGTACTCAATTAAAACAGGCGCGGCGAATAGGTTATCCACGGGAATATCGAAAAAACCCTGAATTTGTCCTGCATGAAGATCCATGGTGATGATCCGGTTGGCTCCGGCGGTTGTCAGCAGGTTTGCCACCAGTTTGGCGCTGATCGGCACGCGGGGCGCTACTTTTTTGTCCTGGCGGGCGTAGCCGAAATAGGGGATAACCGCGGTAATCCGCTTGGCTGAACTGCGTTTGAAGGCATCTATCAGCAAAAGCAGTTCCACAAGATTGTCATTGACCGGGCTGGATGTGGATTGCACGACGAAAACATCTTTTACGCGGACATTGTCGTCTATTTCGATTTGAACTTCCCCATCGCTGAAACGTTTTACCTTGGCATTGCCGAGGGGCGCGCCCAGGTAATTGCAGATGTCGTTTGCAAGCACGGGATTGGAATTGCCTGTAAATATGATGTATCCGTTGTTATTTTCCATCACAGTTGCCGCCGTAGGCTCCTTTGGATCCGGTTTTCAGGTTAAAACCAAGGGTACAGTAAAAAATGGCTGGGGCGGGAGGATTCGAACCTCCGAATGCAGGAACCAAAGTCCTGTGTCTTTCCGCTTGACGACGCCCCAGCAGCAACCGGTTGTCTATACCCGCAGCCGCGTGTTAAACACCTGCCATCGGCGTTGTCGCGACAGAAGGTTATAGGCTTTTTCTGCTGTTTCCGGGTTGTCGTATATGCCATATACCGATGATCCGCTGCCTGACATAAGGGCACCATCGGCCCCGGAATCCAGTAGTGTTTCTTTTATTTCCCTTATCATTGGGCTGAGCGTGAATGCCGAAGATTCCAGCGCGTTGAAAAGCAGCCCGTGAATATTCGTATTCCAGTCCAGCTTGAAAATATTTTTTGTATGTATTTTTTCTTTTTTTGTCAATGTTAAATTAAAGTTTTTGAATACAGCGCGGGTGGAAAGGATGTGCCTGGGGTACACCAGGACCACAAAAGAGGGGCGTAAATGAGGGAGGGGGGTTATGATTTCACCGATGCCTGTGGCCACGGCCGGTTTGCCGTATATGAAAAAAGGAACGTCGGCGCCGATGGTTTTGCCGATGTCCATTAGTACACTGGCGGAAAGGGGAGACCCGAAATGCGCGTTCAAGCCGGAAAGAACCGCTGCCGCATTGCTGCTGCCCCCGCCCAGGCCCGCGCCAATGGGGATAATTTTTTTGATATCTATTTTTACACCATCGCCGGGCCGTCCGGCCGTTTCCAAAAAACGCACGGCGGCTTTGTAAGCGATATTCTCCGTGCCTTCAGGAACATCCGGATGGTTGCAGGAAACCGTTATTTGATTTGTGTTAAAAGACAATCGCAGCGTATCGCAAAGTTCAATGGGGCACATGAGTGTAACCAGTTCATGGTAGCCGTCGGCACGTTTCCCAACGATGTCAAGATATAGATTGACCTTTGCAAATGACTTGATTTTCAATGGAAGATCCTGCAAAAGATAGCGGTAATATCCGCAAAAGAATTGCGATGCCTACTTGCAGCCCATTTCCTTTACATACAGCAACCGCAATTCATATAGCATGTTTGTCAACAATCGTTTTTCGTCTTCGGTGAGGTTTCCTTTTGTTTTTTCTTCCAGCATGGCGATAACATCGATCGTCTGCTTGGCAATGGACAGATTTTTGACGGATGCCTCGCCGGACGGATCGGGATGGACACCCAACTGGACCAGTGCGGAAGCATTCAAAGACAGAAGAAATGTCATGAAGTTCAGCTCGGGCATCAGGCATTTTTTCTGGTCCGTGGTGAACGCCTGTTTCTGGCTGGTATCCGAATTGTTTGCGCCGGTCATTATACGCTCCTTTTTGAAAATCCGGTTTGTATTGTTTTGGCACCAGGGCGCCAGGCCCCGGGCCGCTTTTGTCAGCCGGTGATGTCCCTGATTGTTGCCTCGACCACGTTTCGTATCTCTTCCAGCCTGTCTTTGGAAAAGGCTTCAAAGCGCATGACAAGGGCGGGTTGCGTGTTGGAGGCGCGAACCAGTCCCCAGCCGTCGTCAAACACGATCCGGGCCCCGTCGATATCGATCACTTCGTATTTTTCGCGTAAAACGGATGTGGCTTTTTCCACGACGGAAAACTTCCGGTTGTCCGGGCACTCGACCCTGATTTCCGGGGTACTGAATGTGGCGGGAACGCCTTCGAGCAGTTCTTTTACGGTTTTCCCGGTTGCAGAAAGGATTTCCATAAGTCTGCATGAGGCATAAACGGCATCGTCATATCCGAAGTATCGATCCGCAAAAAACATGTGTCCGCTCATCTCACCGGCAAGCACTGCCTTTTCCTGTTTCATTTTTTTCTTGATCAGAGAATGCCCGGTTTTCCACATGATTGCCCGTCCGCCGTGTTTTTCGATGTCATCATACATGGTTTTTGAGCATTTGACCTCGGAAATGAATGTGGCGCCCGGTTTCCTCGAAAGGATTTCCCTCGCGAAAATAATCATGAGCTGGTCGCCGTAGATGAACTCACCCCTGTCGTCCACCACGCCGATTCGGTCCCCGTCGCCGTCATAGCCGATGCCAAGATCAAGAGAATTGTCCGTGACCAGGGATATAAGGTCTTTCATGTTTTCCAGTACCGTGGGGTCGGCCTCGTGATTCGGAAAGCGTCCGTCCATATCGCAGTATATGTCATGCACTTCGCATCCCATAGCCGTAAACAGTGGCACAGCGACAATCCCGGCAGTGCCGTTGCCGGCGTCTATGCCGATCCGCAAGGGTTTATCAAGGTGAATGTTTCCCAATACATATTTGTGATAATCGGCAATGATTTCCGATGTGACCGCTTCACCTGCACCCTTGGTGAATGCTTCTGTTTCCGCGATTTTTCTGATTTCCTGCAGCTGTTTTCCGTGTATGGAATCGGCCCCCTTGCAGATTTTAAAACCATTGTATTCAGGCGGATTATGAGAAGCGGTGATCATCACCCCGCCGTGTGCCTCCAGGTGGCGTATGGCAAAATAGAGAACCGGCGTTGGGCAGATGCCGATGTCGATCACCCGGCATCCCGTGGAAACAATGCCGCTTAATAGTTGATTGGCATAATTGTCAGAGGTCAGCCGGCAGTCCCTGCCCAGGGCAAGAACGGTGGATCCGTTATGGATCATGTAGGTGCCGATGGCCTTTCCGAGAACAACAACATCGTCTTCGGTAATGTCCTTGCCGGCGATACCCCGTATGTCATATTC
>JAABUA010000034.1 GCA_011389515.1 Desulfobacteraceae bacterium | reverse complement strand
GGGCCCGCCCATCTGGACAGCCTTGAACTGGCGACCTTTAGGAATGCCGCCGCCGATATCAAAGACCACTTCCTTGATGGTGGTGCCGATGGGCACCTCCACCAGGCCGGTATTGTTGACCTTGCCGGCAAGGGAAAAGATCTTGGTCCCCTTGCTGGCCTCGGTGCCCACTTCGGTGTACCACCCGGAGCCGTTTTTGATGATCAGGGGAATATTGGCCAGGGTTTCCACATTGTTGATGTTGGTGGGCTTTCCGTCCACACCGGCCTGGGCCGGAAACGGCGGCCGGGGGCGCGGCATGCCGCGCTTCCCCTCGATGGATGCCATGAGTGCGGTCTCCTCGCCGCATACAAAGGCGCCGGCCCCCATCTTTATGGACAGGTCAAAGTTAAACCCCGTGTTTAAAATGTTTTTTCCGATCATCCCCAGTGATTCGCATTGCTGGAGTGCGATTTTCAGGTGCTCCACTGCAATGGGGTACTCTTCCCGGACGTATATGATGCCGTATTCAGCGCCCATGGCGTATCCGCCGATGAGCATCCCCTCGATCACGGAGTGAGGATCGCCTTCCAGTATCGCCCGGTCCATGAATGCACCAGGGTCGCCTTCATCCGCGTTGCATATCACGTACTTTGGCCACGATTCCGTCTGGCGGGCAAAGCGCCACTTGATCCCGGTCGGAAACCCGGCACCGCCGCGCCCCCGAAGCTTGGATGTGACCACTTCCTCAATCACTTCTTCCGGGCTCATTTTGGAGAGCGCCTTGACCAGGGCCTTGTATCCGCCTTCGGCAATGTAATGCTCGATTTTAGTGGGGTCGATTCGTCCGCAGTTTGCAAGCACCCGGCGGAGCTGCTTCTTATAGAACGGGATCTGGTTGCGGTAGTAGATGAATTGTCCGGATTTGGGATCCTGGTAGGAGAGCCGATCGATGAGCTGGTTATGTTTGAGCGTTTTGTCTACGATTTCGGCAGCGTCCGACGGGTCGACCTCCTGGTATTGAACCCCTAACGGTTCGATAGCGACCACCGGCGCCTTGGCGCAGAAGCCGTGACACCCGGTCGAACGGATTTCCACCTCGCCGTCCATGCCGCGTTCGGTCACGGCTTGTGCCAGTGCGTCACGGACCGCGGCTGCGCCATACGCCCGGCATCCGGTCATGCATACATGGACCTCGATTCGTTTTTTGCCGGATTCCGCGTGTATCTTGTTGCGGAACCATTCCATCTGGCCTATGGATGTGAGTTTTTTCATGGGGCTCACGCCTCCTTGCTTTCTTTCCGGTACTCGCCGAGTACGGAGGTTACCTTGGTCGGATTAAGTTTGCCGAAGTAGTCCCGGTTGACCATCATGGTGGGTGCCAGAAAGCAGGCGCCCAGGCAGGCAACCGTTTCCAGGGTGAACTGGTAATCGGGACTGGTTTCACCTTCTTCCAGTTTGAGGTCTTTTTTGATCATGCGCAAAATGGACCGGCTTCCCTTGACATGGCAGGCCGTTCCCCTGCAGACCTTGAGTACGCATCTTCCCTTGGGTTTCAGGGAGAAGCCGGAATAAAAAGTTATCACCCCCTGGACCTGCGAGGGATACATCTGCAGGGCATCGGCAATGGGCTCTATGGATTCGGGCGGAATAAAGCCGAAAACTTCCTGCACGTCCTGAAGCAATGGAATCAGGCCCCATTTTTTATCCTGGTAGTTTTTTATAATTTCATCGAGTTTTTCCCGGTCAAATTGTGTGGGATCCATTGAAGCGCTCCTTGGTTAGCCCAATTGGGGTGTTATATTTTTTCGATTCGAACCGGTACGATTCGCCAGCCGGAACCGGGCGGTTTCAAGGCGTTGAAATCAACCAGGTGCATGGCATCGTTTCCGGAAAATCCCTGGGGGATGAATACGCTTCCCTCAGGCACGGCCCGATTGACGGCAACCGAGCGTTCGATTCCACCGAACGGTGAAAAAATTCTGATCATGGGCTTGTTGCCGTTACCGTCCGTCAGGCCCATTGCCTTTGCGTCCCCGGGAGCCATTTCGACTTCACCGATGTTGCCGGAAGCACTGATCCGTGCGGACCGGCTGGTCCGTGTGCCGGAACCCAAATGCCACCGCCGGTTCATGATATGGGCCGATAAAGGATACTTTTCGTCGGTATCGTCCACTTTCAGGTCGTCAATGGGCGCAAGGGGGATTTTCCCGGAGTTTCTGGAATCGGCCGGTTTGATCCACACCTGGCGGTGACTGCCAAGGGCGCCGTACATGGGAACGACCCGCCGGATTTCCTGGCGTATTTTTTCAATGGTCGTGTACTGCTCCGGATATCCGGTTTTCCGTGCGAGCATGGCAAGGATGGTCCAGTCCGGAAGGGCTTCGCCGGGAGGAGGCACAACGGCCGTAAAACTCTGTATGCGGCCTTCCATATTGGTGAACGAACCCTGTTTCTCTGCAAAAGCGCCGGCCGGCAGTACAACGTGGGCGAGTTCGGCCGTCTGGTTTTTGATGATGTCCTGAACCACGATGAAATCGAGGTTTTTTAGTGCGGTGCGCACGCGTTCCGGGTCGGGCAGTGCGCGAAGCGGGTTTTCGCCCATGATGTAGAGGGCTTTCAGTGTACCGACTTCCGCTGCCTCGATAAGGCCGTGAATGTCTTTTCCTTCTGTTTCCGGAATTTTTGCACCCCACATATCCTCAACCGCCTGTCTGTCCTGAGGGTCTGCTATGCTGCGCCCCCCCGGGAGCAAATCGGGTGCGCATCCCATGTCCAGGGCGCCCGCAGTGTTGTTTTCGATCGAAGGGATAAAAATGCCGGCGTTTTTCGTGCCGATGCTTCCGGTAATAAGGGCAAGGTTGATCGCGGCATCAAGGGTTTCCTTTCCGTGCCGGGTTTCCAGAAGGTCGGCGGCAATCACAAACGCGATTTTTTTGTTTTGTAAAAGAAGAGCGGCTGTTTTGATTTTCTGGGGAGAAACCTGGGCCTTTCCGGCAAGCGCTTCCGGGTCGGTATCGGCCATGGCGTCCATCCAGCCGAGGGGGTCTTCGATCCGGCTTTTTACAAAATCATGATCCATGGCATCATCGGCGATCAAGTGGGCGGTTATAGCATTGACGGCGTTAAAGGCGAACGCTTTGCTGCTGCCGCTGTTTTCCGGATGAAGCCAAAAGCCGCCGAATGCAGCGAGATCGCTTCGGTGCGGATCGATGACGACAAGTTGGGCCCCTTTTTTTACCGCTCTTTTAATGTGGTATCCCGCAACGGGGACCGTATGATCCGGATCCGTCAGAACCGTGACGATGGCCTCTGCGTTTTCAAGATCGGAAAGCGGGCTGACCCTGCAGTCGCCCATTGTTCTTTCGGCCGCTTTTCGCAGTAGGGCCTGACTGCCTGTGCTGCCGAGACTTGTTATATTGTTGGTGCCGAAAATGACCCGTGCAATCTTTTGAAACAGGTAGTTTTCCTCGTTGGTGCATTTTGCGGAACCGATAAATCCGATGCTTTCCGGGCCGTAGCGGCGTTTGATATCCGCCAGGTGACCGGCGGCGGAAGAAAGCGCATCGTCGAATCCGGCGGGCTGGAGCGCCTCCATGCCCTGTTCATCGGTACGCCGGATCATCGGGTGGATCAATCTGTCGGGAGAAAGCAGAAAATCATGTGCAAAATGGCCCCTGACACAAAGGGTCGCCCCGTTTACGGTGCCGGTGTCCGGTGACGGATTGACCTCGACAACGCGGTTGCCGGACACACCCATGGAAAGACTGCACCCCGCCCCGCAGAAACCGCAGATCGTTGTTTTTTCCATTTCCGGGGTGCCTGTAAAAATGGTGTTCTGGGTCGACAGGGCGCCGGTGGGGCACATGGATACGCAGGTCCCGCAGAAGGTGCACCTCGACTGCTCGAGGGGTTTTTCATGGAGCGTCACCGGGCGTGAGGCAAATCCCCGGTCGCTGTAGTCGATGGCGCCGACCCCGACCAGTTCATGATCCGCACGGATGCACTTGCCGCAAAGGATGCACTTGCTGAGGTCCCTTGTAATAAACGGGTTCATGGTTTCAAAGGGTTTGTAGTTGGGCATGCGGTACAGCCGGGTTTCCGCAACGCCCAGTTGGGCGGCAATCATGCGCAGTTCGCACCGGTTCCCCTTGTTGCAGACAATGCAGGATTCCGGGTGCTCTGCGATCATCAGCCGGACAATGTTTTTCCGATTGGCCGTCACCCGGGGCGAATCCGTATTGATTTTCATGTCCGGCGCGACCGGCGTAACGCAGGACGCCATGAGCCGTCCCGTGTTTTCATCTTCAACCAGGCAGATCCGGCAGGCGCCGTACGGCGCAAGATCCGCATGGCTGCATAGGGTGGGAATGCGAAAGCCGTTTTTTATGGCTGCTTCAAGGATGGAAGTGCCTGGCAGGGTGGAAATGTTTTTACCGTTGATGGAAAAAGCGATGTTTTTCACGTCCCGGCTCCTTTATTTTGGCGTCACCATCGTCAGAGATCACTGGCGCGAAGAATGAGCGCCCAGTAGATCCGCTGGCTCACAAAAAGTCTCGATCAGGCGGGTTTTTAACAAGTTTCGGATCAGGGGTTGCGCGTAACGCAGGTATTGGATTTCAAGGTAACCTGTTCGCGAACTGGGGCACCCTTTTGCTGCGGTGCCCTCTGCGGGGAACATCCTGACTGTTAGCCTGTAGAAGAATGTAACCAGGTACAGTGAACATCCAAAAAGGCCAATGAGAAAACGATTATTTGAGTTTGGCCGCGTCAAGGTATTGCTTGAGTTTTTCCTCCCCGCCGATCGTTATGATATGGACGCCGTCGCATAGCTGCTTGAGGCCTTTGACGGTATCGGCAAAAAGTTCGATGCTTGCCTTTTCCTTGTCATGCGCAGTGGCCAGTTTTTGAATGACCCATTCCGGGACCATCCCGCTTTTGAGGTGGCGGTTCAGGAAACGGGCCATGCCCGCGGTTCTCAGAATGAGGATTTCGGCGATGACCGGAACGCCGAAGGTATTGGTTCGGCTCAGAAACTTTTGAAACCCTTCCAGGTCAAATACGGGTGTCGTCAGGAAGTAGCCGGCGCCCATATTCGTCATGGTTTCCATCTCGCGGAGTTCCAGGTCCGGCACGTTCTTGCCCCACTTGGACTCAACGCCGGAGCCGATGAGAAAATCCGCTTTTGCTTTTATTTCCTGTCCGTCCACCGTTCGCCCGTCCCGGATATGCTCGATGACCGACTGGAGTTTTCCGGCGTCCACATGAAAAAACATCATTTCCTGGAGGCTGTCTCCCGTAATCCGGTAGTCTTCGGTAAACACCAGCAGGTTGTCGATGCCGGCCTGGCTGGCAGACACGAGGTCCTTTTGGAGCTGGATGCGGCTTTTGTCCCGGGTGGTGGTCTGGTAGATCGACTCGAATCGA
Source organism: Desulfobacteraceae bacterium (assembly GCA_011389515.1). GTDB lineage: Bacteria > Desulfobacterota > Desulfobacteria > Desulfobacterales > Desulfosalsimonadaceae > B1SED10-16. The sequence goes on along the minus strand of JAABUA010000034.1, from coordinate 28,446 downwards.
TTTTGTGTTAATATTTCGCAGGTTTTTATGCTGTCACCCACGACCCCCTGGAGTTCGGCCTCGGACAAGGATACGCCGTCCACGCGGCCCCGGATTTTGCTGAGGCTTTTGATCATCTCGTCGGCTTCCTGCTCGATCGGAGCCTGGACTTCGGTTGTTACAACAAATTGTTTTTTATTCAGTGCGTCCCTGAGTTTCATGGGTGACCTCCTTGCTGGTTGATTTCCAGTTTCCCGGCAGACGGCTATTCCTTGAGGCCTAACATTCGCTCCACTTCCATTTTTAACTGGGGCAGGGGGAGCGGCTTGAAGAAACAGGCGTCGGCACCGCATTCCTTCATGCGTGCGAATTTATCTTCATCCAGGTAGGCTGACAAAACGATAATTTTTGTATCTTTTGTTTCAGGCGCCGATTTGATTTTCTGACAAACATCGTATCCCTTGATGTCAGGCATCATGATGTCGAGAATCAGGATATGGGGCTTGAAATGATTGACCTGGAGCCCCGCCTCGAAGCCGTCCGCCGCGGAAATGACATCGTAGTCGTGTTCATCTTCCTCGAGGGACTGGACAATGCTTTCAACAATGATGGGGTCATCGTCGACCACCAGGATTTTTTTCCGGTTGTCCTCCACGACGGTTTCGGGAATCGGGATACCCTGCCTTTCCATGAATGTTTCCAAGTCCTTCCGATTGATCCGTCGATGCCCCCCCAACGTCCGGTACGCCTTGATGTGCCCCGCGTCAATCCAGTTGATAATGGTCTTGGAGGAAACATTGCAATACTTGCTTGCGGTAAACACGGTGAAGACGTTTTCCATGCCGGCCTCCTTAAAAGTCAAAGAGAGGTTATCTTTTTAGTTATTATAGTAATTATAGTTTATTCTTATGTCAAGAAAAAAAGGGGCAAAGAAGATACCCTTTTTTAAAATGCCACAAAGGATATATTTTATAAACGTAATCGTACAAATAGTGTTATAGTTGAAAGGCAGAACAGGTTTTCTTTTTTATATATAATATAGGTATTATAGATTTATTGGTTGCGAGGGCGGCCGGTGGGCATAAAAAATATTGACACAAAAAGTGGTATGAATTAGAATAAAGTCATAAAAACAAATTGTTATCGTTTTTTTTCACGTAAAAAAAATGCATTTTCGGCTGCGAGATGCGTGGAGGTAAGCATGGGATCCGGAAACGGCATCGATCATTGTCTGCTGCTCAGGGTAGGCGTTGTGGCCAAAGGCAGCCGCTGCCTTTCCATCTTACGGCTGCTTGAATCGGTTAAGCCCACCCGGCTGCGCCTCAAGCTGGTGGTGTTGGCACCCACCACCCGATCCACCTCGTGCCTGAAATTTGCCGGGGAAGCCGGCATCCACATTTGCGATGACTACCTTGAGCTGCTTTCCATGGAATCGTTGGATCTGATTATGGAGATGACCGGCGATGCCAAAATCCTGATGGATCTGGTCAGCCGCAAACGCGCATCCTTGGGTGTTTTGGATCTGCAAACCTCCATGCTGTTCTTTGACATTGCGCAGCAGTATGAGATGGTGGCCAGAAAAGAATCGGAAATCAGCCTGGCCACTTCCTTTGCCTCGGCCATGCTTGAGGCCTCGCCGGACAGCGTGATGGTGCTTGATCAGGATTTCCGGATCATCAAATGCAATAGTTTTCCGCTTATCAAGACGGGTAAAAGGCGGGAAGCCGCGGTCGGTAAATATTGCTTTGAAGTACTGCACGGTTCCTTGGGTCCCTGTAGCGGCAGTGACCGGACCTGCCCTGTCCAGGAAACTTTCAGAACCCGGCGGCCGGCCCGTTCCGTACATGAAATTGCCGTCGACAGCGGAGAAACCCGTACCTGCCATGTGACCAGCTACCCGTTGTTCAACCAGCTGGGCGAAATTGTGCAGGTAGTGGAGGTGATCCGGGATATCAGCGAAGAGTTGCGCACCCGCGTCGAGCGACGCGCCAAGGCAATCCAGGAAGACATTACGCGGGTGGTCCAGGAAGACCGGCTGGCCTCTTTGGGCCGGTTGGTCGCATCGGTGTGCCACGAGATCAACAACCCCATTTCCAGCATTATCACCTTCAACAAGTTGGTTTCGTCCCACATTCAAGAGGGCACGCTCCCCCCGGAGGGACTGTCCGGGTTCACCCGCTATCTGGACCTGTCCATCAAGGAAGCCATGCGCTGCGGTGAAATCGTAAAAAACCTGCTTAGCTTTGCCCGGCAAAAGAGCATTGAGCCTACTGAAGTCGACTTGATCGAAATGTTGCAGACCATCCTGATGCTCACTGCGCACCAATTGAACATGGCCCAGGTGGAGACAAAACTGGACTTGCCCGACCCGCCTTTCACCGCCTGGGGCGACTACGCGCTGATGCAGCAATGCCTGATGAACCTGATTTTCAACGCCATTGAATCGATGCCCAGCGGCGGGCGCATGACCATCACCGGCAGCCGTGGGCCAGGGGATAAAGAAATTTGCCTGACCATTGCCGATACCGGCCAGGGCATTGCGCCAGATGAGTTGACCCGTATTTTCGACCCCTTTTATTCGACCAAGCTCAAAGGGAGCGGGGTCGGCCTGGGCCTTTCCATGGTGTATGGCATTATCCGGGAGCACCAGGGCACCATTGAGGTCAATAGTGAGCCGGGCAAAGGCACGGTTTTCAAAATCATTCTGCCTGTGGAACGTACGAAATTAGGGGGCGGCCAGTCAAGGCAGGCTTTTTGGGCCATATACGCACCGGGAGAAAACAAAAAATCTTTCATGGATGGACCCCAGGAAGGATAGGAGGTTGCATGACGCGCTCGATGCACATCATGGTGGTCGATGATGAAGAAACCATTTGCGTGGCATTGTCCGCCTGGTTGACCAAGGAGGGCTACAGCGTTGAAACGGCCTCCTCGGGCCAGGAAGCGCTGAACCGGTTGGAAAAGAAGCACTACGACCTGTACCTGGTTGATTTCAAAATGCCGGGCATGGACGGTTTGCAGCTGGTGGCGGAAATCAAAAGGCGCCAGCCCGACGCGGCGATCATCATGATTACCGCCCACGGATCAATCCAGAGCGCCGTGGAGGCAATGAAGCGGGGCGCCATCGACTACCTGTGCAAGCCCTTTGACCCCGAGGAGCTTTCCCTGCTCATGGAGCGGGTGGCTGCGGCAAAAACCATACAGCAGGCCGAGGTACCGGTCGTCGACCAGTGGGACACGTCCCGGCAGGCGTCTTGGGGCGGTATCGTGGGCCAATCCGAGGCCCTTCGCCTGGTACTTAACGAAATCGAGGAGGTGGCCCCAACCAGCGCGCCGGTGCTTATCACCGGTGAAACCGGAACGGGCAAGGACCTTTTGGCTTTGGCCATTCACATGCGCAGCGAGCAGGCCCAGGGCCCGTTCGTGGCCATCAACTGCGGCGCCCAGTCGGAAACACTTCTGGAGAGCGAATTGTTCGGCCACGAAAGGGGCGCTTTTACCGGCGCTGTCAAGGCGCGCCGCGGCCGTCTGGAGATGGCCGGCACCGGCACCCTTTTTCTCGATGAGATCGGGGAGATATCCCCTAAGATGCAGGTCAACCTGCTTCGGGTACTCGAAGAGAAAAAGCTTTGCCGGCTTGGCGGCAACCAGCCTATTGATGTCGATTTCCGCCTGGTCAGCGCCACGCACAAGGACTTGAACCAGTTGATGCGTGAAGAACAGTTCCGTGAAGATTTTTTTTACCGCATAAACGTTTTGACCATCCATATTCCGCCCCTGCGTGAGCGGCTGGAAGATGTGCCAGTGCTTGCCGATTTCTTTTTGCAAAAGTACGCCCAGGAAACTGGCAAACCGGTGGAAGGGCTGACCCCCCGGGCGGTGGAAATCCTTATGGGGTATAGCTGGCCAGGAAACGTACGCGAGCTGCGCAATGTGATCGAGAGGGTAGTGGTGATCGCTCGCGGGCGAATGATCGGCGCCGATGAACTATCTTTTCTCAAAGTTTACGGGGGCGGCACCCGGTCCGGCCCCGCCGCCACCCTTAAGGAGGCGGAGATCCAGCACCTTCAAAACGTCTTGGAAAGCTGTGACTGGAGTATTACCCAGGCGGCGAAAATGCTCGACATCGACCGGGTCACCCTCTCCAGGAAGATGAAACGCTTTAACATCAAACGGCCCTGACCGTTTGCACCGCTTGCATAATCAAGGGTTGCATGTGGATTCCCCTACAGCCGATATCGCCGCCGAGACCCTGCTGGACCTGATTCCATACGGAGAAGAAATCGACCCGTTGGCCCTTTCGGTATTGGCTGCCAACCTCCAGGCCGTGGTCGGCCTTCGGACTTGCATCCGCCCCTTTCGAGACCACCCGGAAGAGGCTTTTATCCCTACCCGCTACCAGTTCGATGCCGTGAAAGTTCTTGATGACCTCTGTCGTGAAAAGGAAGGTGCGCTTTTTCGCATGGGCGTCATCCAGCGAGACCTCTGCATCCCCATCCTGACCTATGTGTATGGCGAATCTCAATTGGGCGGGCACACCGCCGTCATCTCCCTGCATCGCCTGCACCACATCGACCGGCAGGTCTATTATGAAAGGGGCGCTAAAATCGCCATCCACGAAGCCGGGCACCTGCTTGGCCTGGAGCACTGCCGGGAACCTGGCTGCCTCATGCGTTTCAGCAAGCAACTGGAGCAGCTTGATTTACTGCCCATGCGTTTTTGTCCGGCCTGTGAATATGAAATCGCGCGCTTGCTCAAAAAGGCGATACAGAACCGGCATTGAGCTGTCGCCGGTCTTGGGGGTCATGATGGCTGCAACCATCATGGGAATGCAGGGTCACCCCTTGTGGGTGGCCCTGCAAGTGAGTAATTTTCGGACAAGGCCTGCCTATAAAAGAAATTCCCTGATAAGACGGTTCCAATCGGCGTTGGGAACGCTGCCGTAAATGTCGCTGATGGCTTCGCCGCCGGTGGCGGCCAGGCGGTATCCCGCGGTTTCGGAAAGCAGGCTGGTGAGCCGTTGTGATTCATCGTCCATCCACGCCATGCTTTCTGTGCCGAAAAGCAGGTTTTTCAGGTTGCGTCGCAGATTTGTAGGCTTGATGACCATGAACCAGCCTTCCCCGTAGGGCGAATGGTTTGCGGTGTCGGTTTGGCCCTTGAGCTTGGCGTTGACAGCCACCACCTTGCCGTCCACGGGGCTCAACGGCTGAGCAGTGTGGCCGCCGCGAGCGATCTTCGCATGGGGGTGATCCTGGGCCACAACTTCCCCAAGCCCGAGCAGTTCAATTTTGTCCTGGGGGCCCAGCAGGCGGAGGGCAAAATCGTCCATGCCCACTCGCACGAGGCCGCCGTATTCAACCCGCGCCCAGGTGTGGCCGTGGTGATAGTAGTAGTCCCGGGCCACGTTGAAGCCTGATGCGTGATCGCACTGCGGTTCGCTCAGCGTTGTGAGAATGCCATTGTCTTCAAGCATCTGGTCGTAGGGGCAGCGTACGCAGTCATAGCCGTGCCCGCAAAGCTTGTAGGCCAACCTTCCGGAAAGCATGTGCCGGCATTTGCGCTGGTTGATGAGCATGCGCAGGCGGACCGGGCGGGGATCGGAGGACGGCTGTTGGTCAGTGCGGCCACGGGTTTCAAAATCGGCCTGCACTTTGCGGTCGAAATCGCAGTCGAGGCAGTCGAAGGCATTCATGCAGATAATGGGCTTGACCACTCCGGCGCGGCTCCAGACGCATTGATTGTTGGCCATGCCATAGATGAAGGGTTGTCCGGTTTTTTTTTCTTTGGATGTATGCTTATTCATATCTGCCTCCTTGGTTTAGGGGTGATGAAAAGGGGTTTGTTTTGACATTTCGTTTTGGTTATGAGTATTGCACAAGCCGTGCCAATGGTTTTGAAAGGCAACCCGGCTTTTATGTACATCGTGCGGAGCGCAAAATAATGTGGGTTTTAGCGTGCATTACAGGGTTGGGTTGTGCGGTGCGATTACAGGGAAAAGGCATAACGTGGCGGCGGGACGAACCCGGTTATTGCGCAGAATGCTGAAAAATGCTGCAATTTGTTACCCGAGGAACGGAATTTTTGTTGTAATTTACTGATTTTGATATAAATACAGGGGCGATGCAATTTGCATCGCCCCTGTGGCGATTTGCATCAAGGGTTGCCGGCCCCTTGATAATGGGAAGTGTTCGGGCAGGATTTTGCCGGGTCTATACGGAAGGCCGCGGCAGCATGCCGGCCCGTTCCGCGATTTCCGGCACCTTATGCTCCCATTCAATGGCCATCATGTGGACGCCTGCCACGCCCTCCATCTCCTTGAACTCCTCTACCTGCTCCAGGGCGAACCGGATCCCCTCTTCGGGCTGGGCTGCCTTTTCCACTCCTTTCAGCCTTTTTATCAGGGCGTCCGGGATCTCCATTCCGGGAACGAATTTTTTCATGTAATTAGCCATTCCCGCGTTCTTCATGGGCGTAACGCCGGCCAGAATATAACATTTCTCATGCAGCCCCATATCCACAACCATTTTCATGAACTCGCGGAACTTTTCCATATTGTAAATGCACTGGGTCTGGATAAAATCAGCGCCGGCGTTGATCTTGTTTTTCAGCCGATATACCCGGTATTCAAAGGGATCGGCAAAAGGATTGCTGGCGGCTCCGACAAAGAGCTTCGGCGGCAAGTCAATGTCGTCGCCATCCAAAAACACGCCCTCGTCGCGCATCTGCGTAACCATCCGGATAAGCTGCATGGAGTCGATATCGTGAACATTTTTGGCCTCGGGGCAGTTCCCGAACGTCTGGTGGTCCCCGGACAGGCAAAGCATGTTGCGAATGCCAAGGGCATGCGCGCCCAGGATGTCGCTGATCATGGCCAGGCGATTTCTGTCCCTGCAAACCATCTGGAAATTGGGCTCCAGGCCTTCATGGATGGCAATGTGGGATGCTGCCAGACTGGACATCCGGGCCACCGCAGTCTGGTTGTCGGTTATGTTGACGGCATCGACATTGCCTTTCAGGTGGCTCAGCTTTTCCGTGAAATGTTCCACGTTGGCTCCCCTGGGCGGGCCGCACTCCCCGGTGAAGGCAAAGTGGCCGGCCTTAAGGACTTTTTCTAAGTTGCTGCCAGATTTCAAGTCGCTCATCGGCGTCTCTCCTTATTATCGCTTATCTCGTTTCGATGATCACTCGGCCAGTGTTTCCCGGATGCTCCGCCTGGGACCGCCGTCCCTGGCAGTTCGCCAGTCCCTGGGTTCCTGAAGAACAAACAGGTCTTCGATGCGTCCCTGGGCTATCTTTTTTTTCACGATCGTGTCCCAAATGCAGACCGTTTCCTTGGATACCTCGCAGATACCGTCGGCCGATCCGCCGCAGGGACCGTGCAGAAGGCTTTTTGCGCACCTGGCGACGGGGCAGAGGCCGTCAAAGTAATGGATGATACAGGTTCCGCAGCCCGCACATCGCTCTTCCCAGATGCCGTGAGCGACGGCCCCTCCGTAGAAGCTGGTGTTCACCGCCGGAAAAAATTTCTGTTCGGGGTAGGCCTCGGAAAGAAACTGGGGGCCTACGCCGCAGGCCATCGACAGCACCGCGTCATAGGCATCGATATTGTCTCTCAGCGTCTCCACATACTCGTTGTCGCACTGGCGCTCGATAACCATGGTGTCTATATCCGGCGGGGAGCCTTCCTTTTTCCCGTCTATCATGAGGGAAGCGCGCAGGACCTCGACCTCCTTGGCGCCGCCCACGTTGCAGACGGTGACGCAGCCCTTGCACCCGACGATGAGTATTTTTTTGTACTCCCTGACCATGGCCAGTATTTCCTGCAGCGGTTTGGAGTCTGCAACAATCATAATTCACCTCGTGCGTAAAATTGATGTTTCCCAGGAGTCGGCGCCATCAAGCCGCTTTGCTGTCTTTGACCGGCGTCGGGCCGATGGCTGTGATCGTGTCCACCATTTCCTTTGCAATTTCGGCGAACCGCTGCCCCTGTGCGGAGGAGAGGTTGTACATGGCCACCCGCTGGGGCTCGATGCCGATAGCTTCAAGTACCTTTTTGACATAGGCCACCTTTTTGCGGGCTTTGATATTTCCCGTGCTGAAGTGGCATTCCCCTTCCAGGCAGCCGGCCACATAAACGCCATCCGCGCCGTCTTCAAAAGCGTTTAAAAGGTGGATGATGTCGACCCTGCCGGTGCATGGCACTTGGATAATTTTTACCCCCGTGGGATAGGAAAGCCTCAGGGAACCTGCCAGGTCCCCGGCTGCGTACGCTCAGTACTGGCAGCAAAAGGCAATGATTCTCGGTTCAAAACTGCTTGTCATGATCTTTCTCCCGCTATCAAGGTTTCTACAGCATGCATAAAACGATACCGCTTCAGGCCACCCGGAAAAGGGCGTCGGTTTTGGCCATGATCTGGTCATCGGTATAATGCTTCAGCGTTATCGCTTTGCCCGGGCACTCCGCGGCGCAGGCACCGCAGCCATGGCATTCAAACGGTTCAATGACCGCATAGCCGTCCTCGTGAATAAAGGGGATTCCATATGGGCAGGTCCGTACGCAGGTCAGGCAGACCGAGCATTTCTCCGGTTCCACCACGGCGACCACGCCGCCGACCATGATCGAATCCCTGGAGACTATCGTTACCGCCCTTGCCACGGCCGCGCGGGCCTGGGCAATGCTTTCTTCCAGGGGTTTGGGGTAATGGGCCAGCCCGGCCACGAACAGGCCGTCGGACGAAAAATCAACCGGCCGCAGCTTGGCATGGGCTTCCACCAGGAACCCGTCATTGTTGACCGGCACCTTGAACAGTTCGAACAGGGCTTTATTGCTCTCGGCAACGATACCCGTGGCCAGGACCAGAAGGTCGGGGGATACCCTGACGGGCATCCGGAGAACGTGGTCTTCAACCGTGACGACCGGCTTTTTATCCCGGCCCAGGGTTACCTCGGGCTTCTTGCGCAGGTCATAACGGATAAAGATAATGCCTTTTTCCCTTGCTTTCTGGTACAGGTCTTCCCTGAATCCATATGACCGGATATCCCTGTATAGGATAAACACCCTGGCCTTGGGCCTTCTTTTCTTAACCGCCAGGGCGCTTTTGAGGCTGTGCGTGCAGCATATCTTGCTGCAGTATGGCCGGTTTTCATCCCGCGAGCCCACGCATTGAATAAAGACAATGGATTTGAGGCTGTCGACACGGGGGTCGTTTTTGACCAGGGCCTGGTCCATTTCCAGGTGCGTCAGGACATCGGGATGCTCGCCGTACAGGTATTGGGCAGGCTTGTCTTCCTTACCGCCAGTGGCGATGATGGTGGCGCCGTGCTCCACGGAAAGCGTATTTCCCTCTTCACCGGAAAGCGAAACGGTAGTGATAAAGCTGCCCAGGGAACCCGTTGTATCCGTTATCCGGCTGTTTAAATAGAGGTTGATGTTTTCATGGCCGGTCACCCTGCCAATAAGCGATGCAAGGTAGGCGGGTATATCTTCCCCCTGCCAGGTGGATGTGAGATGCCTGGCCACGCCCCCAAGCTCTGGCGCTTTTTCAACCAGGTGGGCTGTAAAACCCTGATCGGCAAGTCCGATGGCCGCTTCCATCCCGGAAACACCCCCGCCCACAACCAGGACGGAACTGTTTACGTCGCGGCTCACCTGGTGAAGTGGCCTGGCCAGGGCCGCTTTGGCCACGGCCATGCGTACCAGGTCCTTGGCCTTGGCGGTCGCTTTTTCCGGATTGTCCATGTGGACCCAGGTGTTCTGGTCCCGGATGTTGGCCATTTCAAAAAGGTACTTGTTTAGCCCGGCGTTCTCAATGGTTTCCTGAAAAAGCGGCTCATGGGTGCGCGGGGAACAGGACGCGACAACCACGCGGTTGATATCCTTTTCGGATATCACCTTGATGATGTGCTCCTGGGAGTCCTGGGAGCAGGTAAACAGGTTATCTTCCACGTGGACTACGTGCGGCAGGGTAGATGCATAATCCCTGACCGCAGGGACATCGGCCACACCGCCGATGTTGATGCCGCAATTGCAGACAAAGACACCGATTCGGGGCGCCTGGCCTTCGAACTGCTTTTCCGGCGGCACCTCCTTGGTTCGGGTCAGGCTCCAGCGCTGGTCCTTTAATTTTATGGAAGCGGCTGCGGCCGCGGCCGAAGCCTCCATGACCGAGACCGGTATGTCCTTGGGTTCCTGAAAGGTGCCGCAGACAAAAATTCCGTCACGGGAGGTGTTGACCGGCAGCAGGTCTTGCGTGGCGGCAAAACCGTGGCGGTTGAGCCCGATGCCCATCCTTTCGGCAAGAAGTTTGACGTCATCGTCAGGGGCAAGGCCCACGGAGAGCACTACCATGTCGAATACCTCTTCGGCCGTGGACCCGCCTTCGGTGGCGTAGACGATCCGGAGCCTTTTGTCCGGCAGGCCGAAAACGGAGTGGATCCTGGACCGGACAAAGCGGACGCCTTCCTCCTCGGCCCGGGTATTGTATTTGTCGAACTCCTTGCCGTGGGTGCGCATGTCCATGAAGAAAATGGTCGCGTCCAGGTCATATTCGCAGTGCTCCTTGGCGATGACCGCCTGCTTGTTGGCGTACATGCAGCACACCCCGGAGCAATAGCTGTGATCTCCTTTGTTGATACCCCTGGACCCGACGCACTGAATCCAGGCAATCCGCTTGGGCTCGGTTTTATCCGAAGGGCGCAGGATATGCCCCTGGTAGGGGCCCGACGCGGACAGGATCCTCTCAAACTCCAGGGAAGTCACAACATTGGGGTACTCGTTATACCCGTACTCCGCACGCAGGGACGGATCTGAAAGGTCGCACCCCGGCGCCAGCACGATGGAGCCGACATCGACTGTAATCATTTCCTCGGTCATCTCGTGATTGACCGCCTTGGCAAGGCAGGCATCCACGCATTGGAGGCACTCGCTGCAGACGCCGCAATTCAGGCATCGCGAGGCCTCGGCCAGGGCATCTTCTACGGTAAACCCATATTGCACTTCATTAAAGTTGGATATCCGTTCCGAAACGGACGCCATGGCCGGGTGGCGGCGAGGAATTTCTTGCTCGTTTTCCGGGGTCAGCTCCACCACGGGCAGGTTCACGTTCCGGCCCTCATGCAGGTCGACCCCCTGAAGGTAGCGGGCGATGGAAATAGCAGCCTCTCTCCCCGCGCCGATGGCTTCAACCACGGTGGCCGCCCCTGTCACCATGTCACCGCCGGCGAAGACCCCATCCACCCCGGTGGCAAAAGTTACCGGGTCTACGTCAAGGGATCCCCACCTGGAAATCCCCCATTGTTTTTCATCGGGCAACAGGGACAGGTCAATGGATTGACCGATGGCGGGGACAACCGAGTCAACTTCAAAAACAAATTCAGAGCCGGAAACCGGCTCCGGTCTCCGCCGGCCGCTTTTATCAGGCTTCCCGAGCTCCATTCGAATGCACTCGAGCCCGGTCGCCTTGCCGTTGCTGCCGACGACGCGCGTGGGTGCGGCAAGGTAATGGATCTTTATGCCTTCTTCCTCTGCTTCAAAAACTTCATCGTCTAATGCGGGCATTTCCTCGCGGCTGCGTCGATAGACGATGAAAACTTCCCCGGAGCCTTTGCGAACAGCGCTGCGAACCACGTCAATGGCGACATTCCCGCCGCCAATAACGGCCACGCGGTCGCCCAATGAAACCTCTTTGCCCTCGTTTAGGTCTCTTAAATAATCCACCCCGTGCATTACCCCCGGCAGGTCTTCCCCCTCGATGCCGAGCTTCATGCTTTTCTGTGCGCCGACACCCAGAAAGACCGCCTTGAACCCCTGTTCGAACAGATCTTCTATGGTAAGTTCCTTACCGATGGGGGTGTTGGTTTTGATTTCCACGCCCAGGGCCTTGATAAAGTCGATGTCCTTGTTGAGAATGTCCCTTGGGAGGCGGTAGTCGGGAATGCCCCAGACCATCATGCCGCCGGGTTCGGAAGAGGCCTCGAAGATCGTCGGCCGGTAACCGTCCAGGGCCAGGTAATATGCGGCCGACAGGCCGGCAGGCCCGGCGCCGATGATGGCCACTTTTTCCTCCCGCCTTTTTTCGATCACGGGTAGATCCGGTGCTTCCAGGGTGTACTCCCAGTCGGTGACAAACCGTTTGAGTTGCATGATGGCGATGGGGTCATCGACCTTGCCGCGCGTGCAGGCGGTTTCACAGGGATGGGTGCAGACCCGGCCGCAGATGGCGGGAAGAGGGTTGTTTTTCCGGACCAGGGCCAGGGCCTCCCTGTATTTGCCCTGTGCGATCAGGGCCACATACCCCTGCACGTGAATGCCCGCCGGGCATCCGGCCTTGCACGGTGAAACACCCGTCTTGTCGATGGCGTATGCATTGGGGATTGCCTGTGGATAGCGCTTGTAGGCCGCTTTGCGGTCAATGAGCCCGGTGTCGAATTCGTTCGGAAGGGCCACAGGGCAGACCTTGGCGCAATCGCCGCACCCGGTGCATTTGTCAAGATCGACAAAGCGGGGTTTTTGCTTGATGCGCACGGTGAAATTGCCGGATTCTCCAGTGACTTCCTCCACGGAAGCGTAGGAAAGGATGTCGATGTTGAGGTGCTTGCCGACTTCAACGAGCTTGGGGGATATGATGCACATGGAGCAGTCGTTGGTGGGAAAGGTCTTGTCCAGCTGTGCCATTCTGCCGCCAATGGCCGATTCCCGCTCCACCATGTAGACCTTGAACCCGCTGTTGGCAAGGTCAAGAGAGGCCTGTATGCCGGCGATGCCGGATCCAACGACCATTACGGCGCCGGTTGATTTATTCGTCACTGACCTGCCTCCTTTCCAGGACGTTAAGTTTCGTCAGTCTTGGTCCCAAATACGTCCGTTCATTGTCACCCAGAACGCCCATGGCCAGGCAGAGAATCGTCCACAGGTGAACCACGCGGTAATGACCGCCGTAATGCTCGCAAATGTCTTCGATCTGGGCGTGGCAGTTGTGGCAGGGTGCGATGACGTAGTCGGCGCCAGTGGCCATGATCTGGTCGAATTTCACTTTGCCGTATGCACGTCGCTGTTCCGGAAACCCCGCTTGAAGGGCCCCTCCGCCGCCGCCGCAGCAGAAATTGTTGGACCTGTTGGGGGTCATCTCAATGAAATTTTCTTCACCAACGACCCTTTTTAAAACGAACCTCAGATCGTTGACAATCTTGTCGGTTCCGATTTTGCGGGCGATGTTGCAGGGGTCCTGAATGGTGAATTTGATCTTGAGGTCTTTGTTCCAGTCGGAATTCACCTTCAGGGTGCCGTCCTTGATCCAATCGGCATACAGTTCGATGATGCTTTTGAACTCAAAAGAATGCGGAATGTTGAATTTTCTCAATCCTTCCAGGATTGAAAAGTATGAATGCCCTCACTCCGTATTGACCACTAGCTTGCATCCGAGGTTGTTTTCGATATGGTAGACGAATTCCTCGGTTATATATTTCCATCCCTCATCGTCGGCCAAAAACATGCAGTAATTCTCTCCACCCCACATGACCGTGGGATAGGTCCAGTCCACACCAGCGATATGAAGGATCTTCAACAGCGGCCCCATTTCATCCGGCTCGGTCACCGGTTCTCTGGAGTTCTGGTTCAGCGCCATCAGCGCCCCGGCCCTGTCTACCGAAACCTGGAGGTCTTCGAACCCTGGGTGCTCGGCCCGGATCTCTTCGGCCACGTCTTCCACGGTGAAAGCAAAGTCCTCGGACGGTACGCCCATGGCGTTTCCCGATCGGATGTGCTGGTCGCAGGACCCGCGAATTCCCTTGGGCCGATCTTCCCTGGGCCAACTTCCCCGAACGTTGTAGATCATTTTTGGAATGTCGATTTCCATGGGGCAGACGGTCTTGCATCTCGCGCACATGGTGCAAACCCATGCCCAAGGATGCTTTTTCACTTCTTCATCCATTCCAAGAAGCAGCATGCGGAGAAACTTTCTGGGGTCCATGCCAAACTGTTCCGATGCCGGGCACCCGCCGGTGCACGTGCCGCAGGTAAAGCAAAGGTCGAGATTGGCAGCAGGAAGGCGCGTCAGGATATCCTCCTTGAAATCGCACACAAAATTATCCAGTTCGAGTATCTCTGCCATGGGTTTTCTCCTATAAAAGTTTAGCGGCGTTCAAATACTGGGCCAGCTTCTCCTCGCCGCCGAGGGTTATGATGTGAACGCCCTGGCACAGATCCTTCAGCCCCTTGACGGTTTCTGCAAACAGATCGATGCTGGCCTTGGTCTTGTCCGGTTCCTGCATGAGCTTCTGGATAACCCATTCCGGCACCAGCCCCGACCGGAAATGCCTGTTTAAAAATTTCCCCATGCCGGCGGTTCGTAAAATCATTACTTCTGCGATGACCGGTAATTTGAAAATTTCGACCTGTTTCATAAAGCGGGAAAACTGGTCTAGGTCAAAAATCGGTGTTGTCAGGAAGTAGCCGGTGCCTACGTTCATCATGTCTTCCATTTCTTCCATGCCGCGCTTGGGCACGTTTCTTCCCCAAAGGGTTTCCACGCCCGCGCCCAGTGTGAAATCCATTTTGCCCGGCAGTGGTTTCCCCTCGATGGTATGGCCGGCCTTGAGGTGTTCCAGCACGGATGCAAGCTTGCCGGAATCCACGTGAAAAAACATAGATTCCTGGAGGCTGTCCCCGGATATCCGGTAATCTTCGGTAAACACCAGCAGGTTTTCTACCCCGGCTTCATTGGCCTTGACCAAATCCTTTTGCAGTTGGAACCGGTTCTTGTCCCGGGTCGTGGTTTGATAAATAGCATTAAAGCGATTTTGTCTCAGCAGGTCACAGGTTTTGATGTTATCCCCGACAACGCCTTCCAGTTCTATCTCGGTAACCGATACGCCGTCCACGCGCCCCCTTACTTTTTTCAGCCTTTCGATGAGGGCTTCGGGATCGTCTTCACCTAGAGGCGCATGAATTTCGGACGTGACGATAAAGCCCTTTTTCTTCATAACCTCCCTTAAATTCATTGATCGCCTCCTGTTTTTTCCTTTCCCAGCAGTTTCGCCACCTCTTCTTTCAGCTTCGACAGTGGAAGCGGCTTGGAAAAACAGATGTCTGCACCGCTGTCTTTCATCTGCTTGAACTTGTCTTCGTCCAGATAGGCCGACAGGACAATGATCTTGATATGCTTGGTGTCCTCGCTGGATTTAATCTTCTTGCAGACCTCGAAGCCCTTGATGTCCGGCATCATGATGTCTAAGATCAGCAGGTCGGGGTTGAAATGCTTCACCTGCAGGCCGGCCTCAAAGCCATCGGAGGCCGAGATCACCTCATAGTCAAACTCGTCCTCCTCCAGCGCCTGGACGATTGACTCGACGATAATCAGGTCGTCGTCGACCACAAGGATTTTTTTCCTGTCTGTTTCTTCTTTTTCTTCGGGGATCGGAATCCCCTGCTTTCGCATAAAGGCTTCCAGGTCTTCCCTTTTTATTCGTCTGTGCCCGCCAACGGTCCGGTAGGATTTGATGTGGCCGTCATCAACCCAGTTAATGATGGATTTCGATGAGACATTGCAGTATTTGCTCGCTGTGAATACGGTCAAGGTGTCATCCATATCGCCCTCTCCTTATTTGTGGGTGCCGGATTAAAGTTTTTGGTTTTTATAATTATTATAGCTTTTATAGTTTGTCAAGAACTATTTAAAAAGTATAATAAATATAAAATCTATATATTCTACCCATTCAGGCATCAAATACATATCAAAAAGGTCTTCAACAATCCTGGAGACAAAAAGAGGAATCGGGCCGTACGGCCCGAAAGGAAAGGTAAGGGGGGGTCACCGTGCCCTTTTAGGCCGGGTAGTTCCACGTCTCTGCACTCTTTTGCAAAGATTTGTAAGTGAATGGTTACGGCTTCTGGTAAAGCGGCAGAGAAATAATAAAGGTCGTCCCCTTGTTCAGCTTACTGTTGACTTGTATATCACCGCCCAGATCCTTGATGAAACCGTAGCAGACAGACAGTCCCAGCCCGACCCCTTTGACGGTGTCTTTCTTGGTGGTGAAAAAGGAATCGAATATTTTTTCGAGGCTTTCCTCCGCGATGCCAACGCCGGTATCGGTTATGTTGATGTCCATGGTATTCCCGTTCCGGATGGAGGTGGACAGGCTCAGTGTGCCGCGATCCGGCATGGCGTCCATGGCGTTGGAAATAATATTGATAAACACCTGGCGCAACTGGTCCCTGGACGCAAGAACGGTTCCCGGGTCGGGCGTGAAGTCTGTTTTTATTTTGATGCTGTTTTCCCGGAAGCGCTTTTCATAAAACAAAAGAATATCTTCAAGGGCCGAGTTGATATTGATTTCGATTTTATCTTCCTGGTCGGGCTTGGAAAAAGTGAGCATTTTTTTGAGCATGTCTGCCAGGCGCTCAATTTCCGATATGGACAAGTCTAAAAGTTTACGCCTCTTGTTGGTGGGCGGGATCTCTGTTTTCATCAGCTCCAGCGTGTTCATGATCCCGAATAGCGGGTTGTTGAGCTCATGGGCGATTTGAGAGGTCAGCCTGCCCATGGCGGCCAGTTTCTCCGATTGGAGAAGCTGCTGGCGGGTTTCGATAAGGGCCCTTTCCATTTCGAGTCTTTCGGTCATGTCGACAAATGACCCGACAGTGGCGACTTCCTGCCCCTCGTCATCATAAATCATTGCTGCAGAGAGTATGCCGTCGATGACCGAGCCATCCTTCCGAAGGTAGAGCAGGGGAAAGTTGCGAAGCAAGCCGACATCGTCATGCTCAGACGACCGTATCATCTTCATGATTTTTTTGGCGATCCCTTCCGAGTATATCTTCGCGATGTGCATTTTACCGATGGTCTCAGCGGCGGAATACCCGAGTGTCTTTTCCGCGGCCCGGTTCCATATGAGAATGTTGCCCTTGAGATCGGAAGCCATAATCGGGTTGGGCGAGCTGTGGATGATTTTATTCATGAAGTCGTGAGCTTCCTTAAGTTTCCGTTCCATTCGGTAGCGTTGGGTCTGGTCGACGTTGATACCTTCATAACCGATGACATTGCCCTGGTGGTCATACCGGACGTGCGATGTGAGAGAGACGATGATCGGGGTGCCGTCCTTTTTCTTGAATTCGACTTCATAATCCTTGACTTTGCCGTCACGCTCTATCATTTTTTGAAATTTGCGTCTGTCTTCGGGCCGGATGTAAAGGTCCGTCGATATATCGATGTTCAGGAATTCTTCCTTGCTGTCGTATCCGAGCATATTTAGAAGGGCCTGGTTGGCATCGAGAAACTTTCCTTCCTTGCTGCTGATGTAAACGCCGATGCTTACATGCTCAAACAAATTTCGGTATTTTTCCTCGGACTCCCTGAGTTTTGCTTCCCGGTGCTTGAGCTCTGAGATATCCCTGAAAAAGGACATTTTGGAGAAGGTGCCGTCCGGGTTTTCTATGCGTTTTTCCGTCAAATCGAAGGTTTTGCCAACCTTGGGCAGGACTAATTCGAATTTCAGCTCGTGGCCTTCAAAAACTTCATTTGCCCGGCACCACGGGCAAATTGAATCCTGGTTGTTGATCACCTTGTGGCATTTTTCGCCGGAACCTTCTCCGAACAACTGAACCATCCTGGGGTTCATGTATTCAATCACATAATTGGAATCAATGATGTAGATGCCTTCTTCAATTACGTTTAGAATCGCTTTCATCATTGTTTTTTCCTTGTCCATGATGCCGTTTTCTCCTGATTTTTTCCGAATTGTTAATTGTTGACGGCTTCGTAATACGTCCAATCTCTGCGTTATGCGCAATCCCTCAAAATTTGCGGCTTACGCCTTGTAGACATACATGTAGGCTAAGTATTCGGCATTCTTTCCTATTGCGCAAGCCTTTATCCTGGATTTTTTACGGTTACATCAATTGTTATTGTTGAAAAAGGGGCGATCCGCGCTACGCTTCATTGCATCGGCAGTCTGAAGCTGAAATTCGAGCCGACCCCGGCGTGGCTTTCAAAACTGATTTCACCGCTATGAGCGTTGATGATTTTTTTTGTTATGGCAAGGCCCAGTCCCGTGCTCGATTCACTGCCGGTGGGGCGTATACTTAACCGTTGAAATTCGCTGAACAAAAGCCCCTGTTCCTCCGAGGGGATGCCCGGTCCTTCATCCTGGACACTGAAAATGGCCATGTTGTCCTTTTCCGAAAGGGAAATATAGAGATTCGTGCCCGGGGGTGAAAACTTCAAGGCGTTGCTGATGAGGTTGTCCACGGCCTGCCCGATGCGTCCGTAATCAAATGCAAAAAGGGGAATGTCGGAGAACTCGCTGTGAATGGCAATCCGCTTGTTTTCGGCGTGAAGCCGGTAGAGCCGGATCCGTTCTTCTACCAGGGTCTTTATGGATGCCCGCTTTTTTTTGAGATCGAATTTTCCCGATTCCATCTGGGACAGATCGAGAAGATCATTCAGAAGTTCGAGCATATTGTTGCTGGTGGAATGAATAATGGAAATGAATTCCTTCTGCTCATCGGTCAGGGGGTCTTTTCCCTTCAGCAGCAGTTCGGAAAAACCCCTTACGGAAATGACGGGATTGCGAAGGTCATGGGCGGCAATGCCCAAAAACTTGTTTCTTATGCTTACGAGGTGGTAAAGCCTTTCCTGTTTTGCCTTAAGGGATTGTTCAAGATCGATGATCCGCATGCCGACCTTGATGCGCGCATGGAGTTCTTTCAAATCGATGGGTTTGAGCAGGTATTCATCGATTCCGGCGTCGAACCCGGTCAGCAGATCTTCCCTGTTTTCCTTTACGGTCAACAAGATCACATACACATAATTCTCTGTCTTCTGCTCCCTTATATTCCGGCAGGTTTCAAGCCCGTTCAGTTCCGGCATGATCCAGTCGAGTATGGCGATGCCGATCTGCTGGGAATTGATAATTTCAAGCGCTTCTTTGCCGTTATTGGCGGGAAAAACGGTATATCCCTGTTTTACGAAATATTTTTGAAGCATTTCCCGTGTAGTGCTGTCATCGTCTGCAATAAGGATCTTCATGATTTTGCCTCCCCGGAAAATTGCACCTCACGGCTGTTTTAAGAGGGGTCCTAACCAAATTCAATCATTCATGTACAAGTTCGTTCAGGAAATCGGCAGTCGATGAATTTCATCAAATGTCGTCAGGCCCCTGAGGACCTTTTTTATGCCATCGTAGTGCATGGTAAAGTGGTGTTCAGGTGAAACAGCGCTGCGGATGTCGCCGGGAGATGATTTGTTTATGATCATTTCCCTGACGGGGTCGTCGATGAGCAGAAGTTCATGGATGCCGATCAATCCGGAAAAACCGGAATCGTTGCAATACGGACAACCGTTTCCCCGCCATGCGTGCACCGCTGTTTCTCCGTTTGTCTCAAACATTGCCCGGATATGTTCCGGCTTCAGCGGGTATTTGACTTTGCAGATATCGCATAATCGGGCGACCCGATGCTGACATACAATGACGGTCAGGGAATTTCCCGCGCCGAGGCGGACGATTTTTTCAAGTGCGTCAAGGGTGTTGTCCGCCTTGATCCCTGAAATGACAAAATGCCCTGAATCCGCGGCTTTTGAAATTGTTTCAGGAACTTCAGGGGTTTCGATGGATTGAACGTAAAG
Source organism: Desulfobacteraceae bacterium (assembly GCA_011389515.1). Taxonomy (GTDB): domain Bacteria; phylum Desulfobacterota; class Desulfobacteria; order Desulfobacterales; family Desulfosalsimonadaceae; genus B1SED10-16. The sequence continues at coordinate 8,845 of JAABUA010000034.1, read as the reverse complement.
GGTGTCGATTTTCTGATTCAATGCCGATGTCAGCAGGCCTTCGGCGGAAATACCCGCCTCCGGATTGACCTGAAACTGTTCGATTCCGGGAAGAAGGTATTTTATCGACTGCTCGATGGTCATGTTTTTTTTGAACCGCTTTGCCCTTTCCATGAGCATTGCATAGGCCAGGGTGCTTTTCCCGGATTTTGAAGGGCCGGCAATGAGAATATGCCCCCCGGCCTGTTTCAGGCATCCGGCAATTCCGCTGAGAATAGAATTGGACAGATAGAGACGGTCCAGGGAGCGGATATTGTGAAACGGCCGCGGCGCGGTCAGCTGCAGGACGACTGTCTGCCCGTGGTCTCCGGGCCGGCTTTCGAACTTCAGATCGATCTTCTTGCCGGGTGTCGGCACCAGGATTCTTCCGTACCGGACGCCGTCGGCGGTTTCCGGATCGACACCGGCCAGGGAGGCGAGGCGTTTTACCAGATTGTCGAAAATGCTCTTTTCCACGATGAAATGAATTTTATCTCCGTGGGGAACCGTTATATCGATGCGAGCCTTTTCCGGCTTCGCAGTCATCCGGATTTCGCTTGCGGATTTTGTTACCGCATAAAGGATGATACCGACATGCAGCTGCTTGATCATCTCGTCGCCGCCGGCATCCGCAAGGGTCGCTTTCGTTATTTTGATTTGGGATTTGAACAGTCTGGATGTTGCAAGTTTTTTGAAAAACTCATAAACGGCACTGCCGCCGGTATATTCTTTTTCAATGGACGTTTCAATGTCCTGGGGAAGGGCGAAAACAAGGCTTACGGGCCCGCCGGCGACGTCCCGGAGGATTTTTTCGATATCCTTGTTGTTGGGCGTGGCCGTAGCGATGGTAACCGTATTCCCCATCTGGTAAACGGGTATGGCGCAATACATCCGGGCGATTCGTTCGGGAACTTTTTGCACGACATCCCGCTGAAAAAGCGTTTTTTCAAGATCGACATGGGCAATGCCGATGGAATCGCACCAGAGCTGGCACAGTTTTCTTTTTGGTGCAATGCCGCTCTGGATCATGGTTGCCAGCACATCCAGCGCGTTGTTGTCGAACTCTTCAAGGAGATCACCGATAAATCCCTTGTCGATAATACCTTCGGATTCAACCAGTTTGAAAAATTCAGGGTTGCTGATTTTTGGACGTTGGGTGGCGCCTTGATGCGCTGGGCTGGAATTTGTCATCAATTGTTCCGGGAGTTGTTGTCTTGATCCTGCCGGGTATCGCGTTTCCGCATGAGATTCATAATGACAGACTGGCTGATATCAATCTGCTGCTCCAGGATATTATGTTCAACTGCAAGATCTTCTTCTATCTCGGCGAGTACCTGTTCGAGGTTGTATTTTTTTCCCTGCGACAAAAGAAATCTCCTTTATGCGCTTACCGGCTACCGCGACGCTTTGTATGCCTGCCAGGACTGTTTTATGGCCGCCTTGAATTCATCGATGTTGACATCCTTGCGGATGAAACCCGATGCGCCCATTGAAATGCAATCTTCGATTGTTTCCCTGTCTGCCAGGGAGGTCAGCATGATCACAAACGCCTGGGGAAAACGCGCAATGATTTCCTGAAGGGCGGTCTTCCCGGATTTCAGGGGCATGTTGATGTCCAGAAGCAAAAGACTCGGCCTGAGGCGTGCGAACATTTCCACCGCTTCCTTGCCGTTCTTTGCCTCCCCGGCGATTTCAGAGTTCATTTCCTTCATGATTGCGCCGATATACTTTCGAACGTGTGTTTCATCATCGGCAATCATTACCAGGTTTTTTTTCTTTGCAGTCATTCGGCAGACGCTTATAATCTTCCTTATTTTGAGACGGGTTCTGGTAAATGTAACCCATTCAATTGTTCAGCATACAGCTACACGCAGCAGCATTAAAAAATATAGCAAAATAATACGGCAGCTTCAACCTATTTTCCCGGATCGGTAAAACGTTGTTATCAAACCGGAACAAGGACTCACATCCCCGGCCGTCATGTCAGTGAATGGCCTCGGCCATCAGGTCCGCCACAAGCTTGTTGAACCGGGAAGGATTTTCAACCTTGCCGCCTTCGCCGATCACCGCAAGATCATAAAGCAGTTCGCTGTAATCTTTCAATGCATCGGACTGAGCGTTTTGTTCATGGATTTTTTTGATTTTTTCAATCACCGGGTGGTTCGTGTTGATTTCAAGTATTCGCTTTGTCTTGGGAATGCTCTGACCGGTGGCCTTCAGTATTTTTTCCATGTACGCACTCATGTCGTGCGTGTCGCCCGTCAGGCAGGAAACGGAATTTTTAAGGTGTGAAGACGGCTTTACATCTTTTACGCGGTCTTCCAGGTGGCTCTTGAGCTTGTCAAACAGCCCGGAGAACTCGGTTTGTTTATCCTCATCGCCCGGTTCTATCTCCAGGTCCCCTTTCTCGGCGCTTTTGAGTTTTTTCCCCTTGTATTCCGACAAGGTCTGAACGACGAATTCATCCACCGGATCAGTCATCAGCAGGACTTCGTAGTTTTTTTCCTTGAGCGCTTCAAGGTGAGGGCTGTTGATAATCGATGAAAGGGCATCTCCCGTTATGTAATATATATCTTCCTGATCCGGCTGCATGTCCGCTGTGTATTGCTCAAGGGAGCGCCATTTATCCTCGGAGCGGGTGGTTTTGTAGCGAAGAAGCGGAGTGAGGCGATCCTTGTTTTCCCAGTCATTGTATGCCCCTTCCTTGATCACTGCCCCGAATTCGTCAAAAAATTTCCCGTAGGTTTCTCCATCCATTTTTTCCAGCTTTTCAAGGATTTTTTTCACCAGGTTTTTCCGAATGTTGCGGACCAAAGAGTCCTGCTGCAGCAGTTCGCGGCTGATATTGAGGTTCAAATCCGGGGCATCCACGACCCCTCTTATAAAGCGCAGGTACTCGGGGAGGAGGTCCCTGCAGTTGTCCATGATAAATATCCGTCGGCTGTAAAGCCGAACTCCGTGGGATCGGTCCGGATGAAAAAGATCAAAGGGGGCCGTAGACGGGATGTACAAGAGCCCGGTATATTCGGTGGTGCCTTCAAGCTTGATGTGAAGCTTGTCCAGCGGCGGGTTCCAGTCGTGGCTGATATGGGAGTAGAAATCCTTGTACTCTTCCTCCGTAATTTCGTTTTTGTTCCTCGCCCATATGGCTTTCATGGAGTTCAGGGTTTCTTCACGGATGACCGTTCTGGTTTTTTCCTCGATCGGGTTTCCGTCCTTGTCCAAAAGCGGTTTGCCCTCTTTATCGGTTTCCGGTTCCTCTTTTTCCACATCCATGACAATGGGGTACCGGACAAAATCGCTGTGCTGCTTGACTACTCTGCGAATGGCCCATTGATCCGTAAAATCGTCTTCCCCCTGTTCCACAGATTTTAAATGAAGGACGATGTCGGTTCCATGAGAGGCTTTTCCCGTTTCTTCAACAGAGAATTCACCCTGGCCGGCGGATTCCCATTTGACGGCATTTTTTTCAAAGGGGCTGCGGGTGACTACGGTGATTTTGTCCGCAACGATAAAGGCGCTGTAAAAACCGACCCCGAATTGGCCGATCATTTCATCGGAAAAAGCGCTTTCTTTTTTTGACTGCTCCAGGGCCTTCATGAACGCCGCAGTGCCGCTTTTGGCTATCGTGCCGAGATTTTCCATGACTTCGGCACGGGTCATGCCGATGCCGTTGTCCGATACCGTGAGTGTTTTGTTTTTCTTGTCCGGGATAAGCTTGATTTTAAATTCAGTATCCTCTCCCAGCAGGTCGGGGTTGGTCTGTGCTTCGTAATTGAGCTTGTCAATGGCATCCGACGAATTGGAAATAAGTTCCCGAAGAAAGATCTCCCGGTTTGAATACAGGGAGTTGATGATGATGTTGAGAAGCTGTTTTACCTCTGTCTGGAATTCGAACGTTTCGGTTTGCGTTGTCATAGGCGTACACTCCTGTCTGTTGTTTTATAGCCGTTGTTGAAAAAGGATAAAATATCGTTGTGTAACATGGACAATACGGTCTTCTTTCAATCCGTTAAAATGGGTTCGTTTTACGGTTTGTCAAGCCCCGCGGGGGGGGTGGGCGTCAGAGGGCAAGAGGGGTGGAAAAGATTCTGTATACGTAACTCATTGGTTTTTTATTTTATTCACCAGGATTTGCCGGTATTGGAAACCTTTTTTTGCATATCCGGGGCATCCATGGTATTTGATCTGAATAAACCGTGATCGATGCCCATGCCGCATGTCGCGGGATGTGTCAGGAGGCCGGCCGGCAAGCACGGATGAAAAATGGATAGATGATTGAACTATACGAAAAGCTGTCCCAAAAAGAGGCGGATCTTTGCAGCCTGATCCTGAAGGCCTCTTTTATTCCCCACCGTGTAAAAAAGAACGACAGGGGGTTTGCCGTATATGTGGATGAGCATAATTCTGATGCCGCCCGCAATGCCATCGAGCAGTATTTTATTGAAAATCGCGTGGAATATACCTTTCCGGAAAGTGCATCGCCTGATTTTGATCATGGGTATACCGGTGTATGGATTGCCGCTTTTCTATGGGCGATCCATTTTTATGTGCAAAGTACCGGTGCGGCGGTTGATTTCTGGAAACATTTCGGTGCATCCGCCGCCCGGATAAATGACGGTGAATGGTTCCGGACGATCACCGCATTGTTTCTCCATGCAGACGCCGTCCATCTTGTTGGGAACATGGCCGGCATTGCTCTGTTCGGCACTGTGGTGTCCCAGGTGGCCGGGTGGGGCGTGGGATGCCTGATGATTCTTCTGGCTGGCGCATCCGGCAATATGATAAATGCCATCATGTACCAGGACGCCCATTTGTCCATAGGCGCATCAACAGCCGTTTTCGGGGCCGTCGGGATCCTTTCCGCATATCAGTTCGTGCGAAGGCGCAGGAAGGGCGGAAGGCGTTCAAGGCCGTGGCTGCCGATCCTGGGGGGGATTGCGTTGCTGGGGCTCCTTGGCAGCGGCGAACATGTCGATCTTGGCGCCCATTTGTTCGGTTTCCTGGCAGGAATGGTCGTGGGTCTCGCTTACACGCTATACCGTCCCGTTCGGGTGAATTCCCGCACCCAGTGGGTATGCGGCTTGACTGCCCCTGGTCTTGCTGTTTTTGCCTGGGCGATCGGGTATTTGTATGCATGATACGAATTTCAAGGAGACGTTATGAAGGCGATTGCGGACCTGTTGTTTGAGGCAAAAATGTTAAAGGAAATCCCGAGAGCCGGGTATCATTTTCTTGGCAGCGGCAAGGAAAGCGTTGCCGAGCATTGCTTTTCAGCGACGTTTATTGCGTATGTCATGGCACGGCTGGCGCCTGATGCGGATTCCCTGCGATTGATTTCCATATGCCTGGTTCATGACCTTGCAGAAGCGAGAACCGGGGATTTGAACTATGTACAGAAAAAATATGTAAAAGCGGATGAAGCAAAAGCCATTGCCGATGCCACAGAAAAGCTTCCCTTTGGAAACGATATAAAAAGTCTCGTGGCGGAGTTCAACGAACAAAAGACCCTGGAAGCGAAGCTGGCCCATGACGCCGACCAGATATCTTTCATACTTGACCTGAAGTCGCTTTCAGATACCGGCGCCCGGTCTCCTGAAAAATGGCTTCCCTTTGTGATGAACCGTCTTAAAACCGAACTTGGCAAAACGATTGCCGATGCGATTGTGAGCCGCGGCTGGGATGATTGGTGGATAGAGGATTATACAGAGGATTAGGTTCTACAAGCCATCTCAAAAAAAAGATTTTGGTTCAAGATAAAGGCGGCGGTGAAATTGAAACCGGAGGCATACTGCAGTATTCCGAGGATTTCAATTTCACCGCCAACGAAGATATTGGGGTAAAAGATTTTTTTGAGATAGCTTGTAATAGGAATAAGCGCTCTATTTACAGAAGACAGCGCAGCAGCAAAGGATAATTTTCATGCAGATGTTTCATGTTTTCAGAAATACCCCGCATGGCAGGGAAAGACTCCTGAAGACGGCATATTTTTGCAAAAAAATGCATCTTTCTCCGGTTGTCTACATACCGGCCCATACCAAATTTCTACTGTACCTGGAAAACGAGCTGGTACAGGTGGACCTGGACCAATCATACCTGCACTCCCCTGAAACGGCCAAAGAGCATGTCAACGATATCATGGCGGAAATGGGAATGGCGTCCCCGCGGTTTTTTTCACCCCGCCATTTTTCCACCCCGACGTTGCCCGATGTGCCGGTCAGCTTCAATTTCATGACATGCCCCAATACCATATCCGATCTTTCGGCAAAGGCGGGTTCCTGGTATATTGGCCCCCGGATCAAGCGAATCCTGAAGGCTGCGACATTTCCGGTGCTGATCCCGTCTGCGGTATACAAGCCGTTTACAAATATTGCCGTAATGTTCGGCGGGTCGGCCAATGCGGCCAATTCCCTGCGCCTTGCCGTTCGTCTCCGCCGGCTTTCGGGCATGCCGGTGACGCTGTATACGGCCGCAGAGGGAAGGAGGGGAAAAAAATACTATGAGAAGCTCATGAGCAAGCACGCTCTTACCGGGGTATTCGAGCAATCCGTCGACAATTGGCATATTTTTCCCCAAAAGGAATTCATCGACAATTTCTACAGCATCCCCCATGACGCCCTGGTCATCATGGGTGCTTACGGTCACGGCGCGATCCGGCAGCTGCTTTTCGGAAGCACCCTTGAAACCATCCAGTCCAATCTGCCGAACAGCCTGTTGATCGTCGGCCAGAACTACCGGGGGACGATGTAGGGCACAGACCTCTATGTCTTGAAATTAAAAAAAAGCAGCCGCTTCGGCCTGCTCGAGGTCCAGGTTTTTTCCGATGATGCCTTTTGCCGTTTTCTGGAACTGGGGGGTGATGTCGGATACGAAAAAACGAGCGGTATTCGTTTTTGGAAGCGTTTCGTCAAGAACCGGATTGTGTTCAAGAAACGCCTTGACCTGCGTGGCAATGGCGATGGAGGAATCGATGATGGCAACCCGTTTCCCGATCTTGCTGGCGATGATGTTTTTCAATATGGGATAGTGGGTGCACCCCAATATCAGTGTGTCAATCTGCCTGACTTTCAGAGGGTGGAGATATTTTTTCACAATCATTTTGGTTTCGGGCTTTTTGAGCCACCCTTCTTCCACCAGTGGAACCAGAAGGGGGCAGGGGGCGCAGTACACTTTTGCCTGCGGTTTTTTTTCCAGGATTTTTCTTTCGTAAATGCCGCTGGCAATGGTTGCCCGGGTGCCGATGACGCCGATGATCCCTTTTTTCGTGGCTTCAAGGCAAAGATCCACCGCCGGCGTAACCACTTCGTATACCGGAATATCAAATGATGCGCGCACGGCTTCGGTGGCCACACTCGATGCGGTATTGCAGGCCATGACGATCATTTTCGCGCCGTTATTGAGTAAAAATTCGGTATTCTGCAGGCAGTAATCGATAACTGTCCGGCTGCTCTTGGTGCCGTAGGGGGTTCTGGCGGTATCTCCAAAATAGACGATATCATAACCCGGCAGGGTATCCATAATACCTTTTACCACGGTCAGCCCGCCGATCCCGGAGTCAAAAATGCCTATCATTGTCAACGTTTCTGTAATTGATGGTTATCGGTTACGGAAGAATGGCGTTAGGGTCTTCCAGCCGGGAGATCTCTTTCCGGACGCAGGCAAGAAGGGTGGACCCGGAAACATCCGGGTTTATTCCGGGGCATGAATTCGCCATGATTTGCCAGTTTTCGGGCGCCCTGAGGATGTTTTCGATAAAAGGCCACGCCCTGCACATCCGGGGTTTTACCGGGTGAATGGTGCAGTTTTTATCCCAGAACACGCAGTAGCCGTCCGGTTTTTGCGCAAGGACGGTTCTTTTTCCCGAGGAAGTGCAGTAATCCGCAAGCACACGGCCGTAATCAAGGTTCAGAAAGGCGGCAATGTCTTTTATATTCTGTCGGGTGACGTAGGTTCCGCCAAACCCCTGACAGCACTTGCCGCAATTCCGGCACTCAAAAATATCCGTGCCCGTTACGGGCGCATCAGACGTCATAACGCGCCTCCAGCGCTTTTTTCAGCGTGACCTGATCGACATACTTGAGCTCCCCCCCCATGGGCACACCGGAGGCGATCCGCGTGACTTTTACATGACCGGGCGATAGCTGGTTCATGATGTATGTGGCCGTTGCTTCGCCTTCGATGTTGGTGGCGGTGGCGACAATGATCTCCCGGATGTTTTCCCCAGCGGCTTTTTTCACGAGTTCGGCAATGCGTATGTCGGCGGGGCCGATGCCGTCCATGGGGGAAAGCAGCCCCTGGAGAATATGATAAACCCCGTTAAACCCGCCGGATTTTTCAATGGCGGCCATGTCTGCGGGGCTTTCCACCACGCATACCAGTCCGGCATCCCTTGACGGATCCCTGCATATGCGGCATTTGTCCTCATCACTTAATGAAAAGCAGCAGCTGCAGATATTTACCTGCTTTTTAAGTTCGCTGATATTTTTTGCCAGCATGGATACTTCCGCGTCCGGTGCCTGCAAAAGATACATTGCCAGCCTTTCTGCGGATTTTTCGCCGATTCCCGGCAGCCGGCAAAGGCTGCGGATCAGCCGGTTCATTGCTTCCGGATAATGCTGCATGTGCGTCCCGGGCGTAAATTCAGTTATTTATTTTTTGACTTTTTGCGAAGCCATCAATCATTATGTCTATGGCATGATGTCTCTGGGGTCGACGCGTCACATGAGCCCCGGGATGTTCATGCCGCCGGTGAGCTTGCTCATTTCATCGTTCACCATGGTCTGGGATCGGGAAAGGGCTTCGTTGACCGCTGCAACGATGAGGTCCT
>JAABUA010000033.1 GCA_011389515.1 Desulfobacteraceae bacterium | reverse complement strand
CAAGCGCGGTCCCACACTGGAGAGCGTTTTGAAATGCGAGCATAAATACTGGAGCCGCCTGGTGCAACAAAAGGTGATCCCGCAGCACATTCCCCGATTCCAGGCCTTTGATCCTTTCAACGACAATGCCTGGGCGCATATCAGCATAGAAGAACCCTTCTGGATCAAGCCGATCAAGGCCTGCGGCTCCCTGATGGGTTTTTACATCGAAAATCGGGAGCAGTTCGATGATGCCATTGCCCGGATCCGAAAGCAAATCCACCTGATCTCCGAACCGTTTGACTATATTTTGCAGCAGGCAGTACTTCCGAAAGCCGTTACCGATGTTGCCGGGCATTTTTTCCTGGCGGAAAGCATCATCCGGGGGTGGCAGTGCACCCTGGAGGGATATGTCACAGACGGCGACATCCAGCCGCTGGGTTTTATCGATTCTTTGCGTTATGAAAACGGCGTCAGTTTCTTCCGTTATGAATATCCCTCTGTACTGCCGGATACCGTCCGGCAGCGCATGGTTTCCATTGCCAAAACGGTGGTTGCGCATACCGGACTGGACAACTGCGCCTTTAATATTGAATTTTTCTGGAATCTGGCGCAGGATACCATCAGCCTGCTGGAAATCAACCCACGGGTAAGCGAGTCCCACAGCGATATTTTCGAAAAAGTGGACGGCCAGTCCAACCAGCAGGTAACCGTGCAGGTGGCCTGTGGGGAAAAGCCGGATTTTCCCCACGGCCAGGGGGAATTTGCATGTGCAGCGAAATTTTTCTGGCGCCTTTTTTCCGGCGATGCGCGGGTAACCCGGGTTCCTTCGGATGAGGAAATCCGGCGGGTGGAAAAACGCTATCCGGGTACGGTGATCCATCCCCAGGTAAAAGTAGGCATGAAACTCTCGGACCTGCTGGAGCAGGACAGCTACAGCTATGCCATCTGCCACCTGTTCATCGGCGGCAGGGACCGTAAAGCGCTTCTCGATACCTACATGCATTGCACCGAGATGCTGCCGTTTGCATTTGCGTCAATATAAATAAAGACAGATAAAGCATCAAAGGAAATTATTTGTGAAAATTGTCGAATCTTTTCCCCGGCCGGTCCGGGAGATAACCAACGAGTGGATCCCCCTGTCCGACGGATGCCGCCTTGCCGCCCGCATCCGGCTGCCGGCCGATGCCCTCCAAAATCCGGTCCCCGCGGTACTGGAATATATCCCCTACCGAAAGAACGACCTGACCGCAGAGCGCGACGAGCGGACCCATACCTACATGGCCGGCCACGGATATGCCTGCGTTCGCGTCGATTTGCGCGGCTCCGGCGAGTCCGACGGAATTCTGCGAGATGAATATCTGCAGCAGGAGCTCGACGACGGCGTGGCGGTCATTGGCTGGATCGCCAGCCAGCACTGGTGCACCGGATCGGTGGGGATGATGGGCATCTCCTGGGGCGGGTTCAATGCGCTCCAGATTGCCGCCCTGCAGCCGCCGGCGCTGAAAGCCATCATCACGGTCTGCTCCACGGACGACCGGTACGCGGATGACGTACACCACATGGGCGGGTGCCTCCTGGGTGACAACCTGTCCTGGGCCTCTACCATGTTTAGCCTCAACGCCTGTCCGCCGGACCCGATGATCGTCGGTGATGACTGGCGGGCCATGTGGATGGAGCGCCTTGACAAAAGCGGTTTATGGCTGGCGAAGTGGCTTCGGCATCAGCGCCGCGACGATTTCTGGAAGCACGGTTCGATCTGTGAAGACTACACGGCCATCCGGTGCCCGGTAATGGCCGTGAGCGGCTGGGCTGACGGGTATTCCAACGCGGTTTTCCGACTGCTGGCCAATCTGAACGTTCCCCGCAAGGGCCTCATTGGTCCGTGGAGCCATCTGTATCCGCACATTGGCCATCCCGGGCCGGCCATCGGTTTTCTGCAGGAAGCAATCCGCTGGTGGGACACCTGGTTGAAAGAAGAAGAAACCGGAATCATGGAAGAGCCCATGCTCCGGGTGTGGATGCAGGAAAGCGTTCCGCCGACCACGCACTACGACTACCGGCCGGGCCGCTGGGTTGCGGAAACCGGCTGGCCCTGCAAAAACATATCTTCGCAGGTGTTTCACCTGGGGTTTGCATGGCTCGGCCCCGAAGAAAAAATCGGGGACAGCATCCCCCTGTCGGTGCAGTCTCCGCTGAGCGTAGGATTGTATGCCGGCAAATGGTGCTCCTATGCCGCGCCGCCGGATCTGCCTCACGATCAGCGCGACGAGGACGGCGGCGCCCTGGTGTTCGAGTCCGATCCGCTCGAAGAAGACATGGAGATCCTGGGTCCTCCGGTGGCCGATCTAACGTTTTCCTGCAACAAACCCGTGGCCATGATTGCGGTTCGACTTTCCGATATCCTGCCTGACGATAAGGCGACCCGGGTGTCCTACGGCCTGCTCAACCTGACCCACAGAGACAGCCATGAACATCCGCAGCCCCTGGAACCCGGCAAACAGTACCGGACCCAAGTGCAGTTAAATCATATCGCCCAGAAATTTCCCGTCGGAAACCGCATCCGCCTGTCGATTTCCACGGTTTACTGGCCCCTGGTCTGGCCATCGCCCGAACCGGCGCGGATCTCCATATACACGAAAACCAGCCGGCTGCTGATGCCTGTGCGGAAAAAAGATCCAAAAGACAAATTGCTCCGGACCTTCGGACCGCCCGAGGGAGCCCTACCCCCGCGAAAGACCCTGATCCAGCCTACCCGGCAGTCCTGGACGGTGATCCGAAACCTGGCCAAAGACGAATCCCGGCTTGAGGTCATCAACGACGAAGGGGTCTATCGCCTCAACGACATCAGCCTGGAGATCGCAACGAAAGTCGAGGAAAATTATGTTTTTGCAGACGACGACTACAGATCTCTTCGCGGAGAAACCCGCTGGATCCGGCGGTTCAAGCGGTGGGAATGGGAAGTGCGGACGGTTGCCCGCACCCTTTTGACATCTGACAAGACGCATTTCCACCTCCGGGCTGAACTCGACGCCTGGGAAGGGGAAAGCCGTGTCTTCAGCCGGAGCTGGGACGAGCATATCCCACGGGATCTGGTATAAAACAAGGCATGGTAATTGTATGCAATCAGGCATGATCATTAACGCATGTGCCCTCCGTCTTACAAAAGAATGTGACAAAGCCCTGTCGACAAGCTGAAACGAATCGTTATTCTTTTTGTTACAAACCAATTTTTACGGCTTTGTTAAAAATGCAAGATCAAGGCGCGCCAATTCAGAAAGATAAAGCGCAACGCCCGATATCGGGCTTCCATCCTTAATAAAAGAACAACCAAAAAGGAGAAGGGTAATGTTTCGGCACATCCTCATCCCGCTGGACGGCTCCAGCCTTGCCGAATGCGCCGTTTCCTGCGCCATGGCGTTTGGCCGGTCGTTCGGTGCACGTGTCACGCTGTTGCGGGTTCTGGAAAAAACGGAAAACGCTGAGTGTTTGCAGTCCATCGATCCGCTGGAATGGAGCATGTATAAAAGAGAGGCCACCACCTATCTGACAGAATTGGGGTCCCGGTTCGAAGCAGAGGGCATCGTGGCGGATTTTATGGTAAAGGAGGGACATCCGGCCCAGCGCATCATAGAAACAATCCAGGAAAAAGACATCGATCTGATGGTGGTCAGCAGTCACGGCAGAAGCGGCCTGAGCGGGTGGAGTGCCGGCAGCGTGTTCCAGAAAATCATCTTACGCGCACGAATCTCGATCATGATTGTTCGGGCATACCACTATGGGGAAAAAGATCCGTCCGCCCCGTTTCGCTTCAGCTGTATACTGGTCCCTCTCGATGGTTCAAAAAGATCTGAATTTGCCCTGCCTCCGGCAGCCACCCTGGCCCACGCCCACAATGCAGAACTCATTCTGGCCCATGTGGTGAACATGCCTGAAATGCCGCGCTGGACGCAACTGACGCAGGAAGATGCGGAATTGTTGAACCGTTTGGTGGAGCGCAACCGTGAAGAGATGGAAAAACATTTTGAGACGGTTCTGCCCCGTTTGCCTGTTGAAGCCCGTACCCTTGTGGAAACATCCGACGATGCAGTCCTCCGGATCCATGAACTGGTACGGGAGCAAAAGGCGGACCTGGTGGTCTTGAGCGCCCACGGCTATTCCGGAAAATCGAGATGGACCTTCGGGAGTATCGCACATACCTTTATCGCCTATGGCACCACACCGCTGCTTCTCGTGCAGGATTTCCCCCGCGACAAAATAGAGCCGACCGAGGCGGAAGCAGCGGCTGCTGAAAAAAAGGGGCACTAAGATGTTGCTGAAACGCTCCGTCATCGGCCTGACAAGCAATCCCGCCTGGCTCAAGAATCGCTTACACGAACAAAAAAGAGTGCTTTGGAGAGTCTACCGGCATTTCGCCCGGCAAGTCGGGAAGGAGTTCACCCAGTCTCCCGCATCCGAATGGCTTCTGGACAACTTCCACATCGTTCAGGAGGCCTGGCGTAATATTCAGGAGGATATGCCGGTACAATTCTACCGTCAACTGCCCAAGTTAAGCACTTCTGCGCTCCGGGGCAAACCCCGCATCTACGGGGTCGCCCTGGAAGCCATCCAGGCATGTCAGGCGGATCTGAAAACCGATCAGTTGAAGGACTTTATCTCGATTTATCAGCAATCCACGATTTTAGACATCGGTGAACTCTGGGCGCTTCCGGTGATGCTGCGGTTGGGTGTTCTCGACTATCTTACGCATGCGGCGGAAAATCTTCTGGAACCACAGGAACCTGCCGAAGACCTTACCCCGGCGGACCTGCACGGCCTGGAAATGATTTCCGACGAGGCCATGGTCGCCCTCTCGATTCAGAGCCTGCGCAACCTGGAGACCGAGAATTGGAAAGATTTTTTTGAACAGGTTTCCATTGTGGAGCAGATCCTGAGGCAAGATCCATCAGCAGCCTATGGTCTCATGGATTTTGAATCCAGGGACAGGTACCGGAAAGCCGTTGAAGCGCTTGCGGGGGAAATTTCTTACAGCGAAACGGAAGTGGCCCGGGAGGCGGTCCGGCTCGCGCAACAAGGCGGCATCAAAAATCCATCCGAAACGGATCACTACAGTCATGTCGGTTATTATCTCATGGACGCGGGGCGTGCCCGGCTCGAAGCGCAACTGGGATTCCGGCCCGCCGCAGGGGCTTCTCTGAAGCGATGGCTCCTGAATCGTCCGACCCTGGTCTATTTGGGGACAATCGGAATCCTGGCCCTGTCCATTCTGCTCCTGCTCATCGGTTACGGGTATAGCGCCGGTGCCGCGACTCTCCAATTGTTCCTGATTTCGGTTTTTTCCCTGATCCCCGTTGTCACCGCCGCCGGCACCCTCGCGAATTGGGCCCTTACCCGTGTCATCTCCCCCCGGGTGCTGCCGAAACTCAACTTTAAAAATGGCATTCCTGCCGATTGCCGCACTATCGTGGTGATCCCGACGCTGTTGAGCGATACCGATGAGATCGACGCGCTGCTTCGCCAGTTGGAACGCCACTATCTGGGCAATACCGATCCCCACCTCTTTTTTGCGCTGCTGACCGACGTGGTTGATGCGCCCAAAAAAGAGATCCCCCAGGACCGGGAGCTGATCGCAAGGGCCATCACCGGCACCGAACGCCTCAACCAGCGCTACGGGGCATCCCCCGGAGAAGACACAGGGCATTCGCCCTTTTTTCTTTTTCATCGGGAACGACTGTGGAATCCAAAAGAAAACCAATGGATGGGATGGGAGCGCAAAAGAGGAAAGCTCGATGAATTCAACCGCCTGGTCAGCGGTGACGAAACTACTTCCTATATCGTCCGGATCGGGGATATGGCCGCCTTGTCGGATATACGCTATGTCATCACCCTGGATGCCGATACCCTGCTGCCGCGCGAAACAGCCCATCGTCTGATCGGAACCCTGGCGCACCCCTTAAACCGCGTGCGCTTCAATTCACAAACGGGCGAAGGCATCTCGGGATATACGGTCCTTCAGCCGAGAACGGAAATTCATCCGGTCAGTGCAAACCGATGCCTTTTTTCCAGAATTTTTTGCGGAAGCAGCGGATTGGATCTGTATTCCACCGCGGCGTCGGACGTTTACCAGGACCTTTTCGGAGAAGGCATCTACACGGGCAAGGGCATCTATGATATTGCCGCCTTTAAACGTATCCTTTTCCGGCGGGTTCCGGATAACGCATTGTTGAGTCATGACCTCTTCGAAGGCATTCATGTCCGGGTCGGTCTGGTGACCGATATTGTTTTACTCGAAGAATACCCTCCCAGCTACCCGGTGTATGCGCGCCGGCTGCATCGATGGGTTCGGGGGGACTGGCAGCTTCTGCCCTGGCTTTTGTTCCGCAAACCCCATCCCGAAGTCATTGCCAGTCCCTACCGGATTTCGCTGATCGGCTGCTGGAAAATACTCGACAACCTGATCAGAAGCCTGTTTCAGCCGGCAATGCTGGTTCTGCTCATCGCCGCATGGCTTTTGTTTCCCGGGCCGGTCATTATCTGGACACTGGCAGCCCTGCTGTTGTCGGCCGTTCCGTTGGTACTTCAGGCAATAACACAACTGCCCTCTCAATTTCGGGATCGGACATCCCTGCGGGATATTGCGGCCTGCTTTCGGCTGTCGGGCTCCCGTTGGCTGCTGATGCTGGCATTTCTACCCTATGAAGCCCTGCTTACAATGGATGCCGTCTTCAGGACGCTCTACCGGCTTTGGGTTTCGCACAAGCGGCTACTGGAGTGGACGACCTCGGCCAGTACCGCCCGGGTTTTTGAGAACAAAGACAAATCGGGGTGGTTCTGGCAGCGAATGTGGGGCGCCCCGGTGGTTGCCGCAGGTATTGCCTTCCTGCTGAGCGTCTTTAATGTCACGGCTTTTTTCAGCGCCACGCCGCTGCTGATTGCCTGGATTCTCTCTCCATACATCGCCTACCGGATCAGCCGGCCCGCAGAGATAGAGCAGGAGTTTCTGGAAATCGGTCAGCGCTACCAGCTTCGCCGTCTTGCCCGGCGCACCTGGTTTTTTTTCGAACAGTTTGTGGGCCCTGAAGATTACTGGCTCCCGCCGGATCATTTTCAGGAATCGCCTCTGGGGCTTGTTGCGCACCGCACCTCTCCAACAAATATCGGGCTTTTGCTGCTGTCTACCCTGTCGGCGTATGACCTGGGATATATCGGCCTCCCCCTGCTCTCCGCCCGTTTACGCAACACCATTGACGCAATGGAAAAACTGGAGCGACATCGGGGTCATTTTCTCAATTGGTATGAAACCCGCAGCCTTCAGCCTCTTCAGCCCCGATATGTTTCCGCGGTTGACAGCGGGAACATAGCCGCATGCCTCCTGACGCTTCGCCAGGGATTAGCTGGTTTGCAGAATGCCACGATATTGCGTTGGCAGCGGTACCAGGGCCTTCTCGACACCCTTGATGTACTCGACGAAATCGTGGCGCATTTTAAAAAAGGCGCCTACGAGGCGGTCAGCCCGGTGAAATCCCAGTGGGACAATATCCGAAAACATGTATTGGCCGTTCAGGACGAACCAAAACAGTGGATATCCCTTCTGCATCAAATGGAGGAAGATGACTTGCCGGAACTGGACCGGCGCCTGGCCGACATGGTGGAAACCAAAGGACATCTCCTGAAAGCAGCCGACTTAAACAGCCTGCGCCTATGGACACAGCGAATTCACTACCAGTTGCACAATGCGCGGCGGGAACTTTTGAGACTCACACCCTGGCTTTCGATGCTCGATAAGATACCTGCGCTGTTCCAGACCGCCAATACCCCGGCAGCCGAAGAATGGAATGGGCTAAAGGGCTCGCTTCCGCTTATGCCGACGATCAATGAGGTAGAGACTATTTGCGGGGCAGCTCTGGAGCGCCTTGCCCGTCTGCAAAATGTATTGAACGCCATGCCGGCTGCAGAGGAGCGCAGCGAAGCCTTGGCGTGGTGCGCGCAACTGAAAGAAAGCCTCCTGTCGGCGCAGGAAAACGCCCGATATATTCTGTCGGATTTCAGGGAAATCAGTCGGCAGGCGGAAGCAATGGTGGCGGCCATGGATTTCACGTTTCTGTTCAATCCCCGGCGGCAGCTTTTTCAGATCGGCTACAACGTGGATGCAGGCGCCATGGATAACAATCACTATGATCTGATGGCTTCTGAAGCGCGTATCGCAAGTCTGGTGGCCATCGCCAAGGGAGATGTCCCCCAGAGCCACTGGCTGCATCTTTCCCGGCCGATGTCCCAGGTGGATAACACACGATACCTGCTTTCCTGGAGCGGAAGCATGTTTGAATACCTCATGCCCGTCCTGCTGATGCGGGAGAACGCATTCTCCCTTCTGGGACAAAGCGCCCAGGCCGCAGTGGCCCGCCAGATCGCTTTCGGAAAGCAGAAAAAAGTACCGTGGGGTATTTCTGAGTCCGCGTATTACCGGTTCAACGCCGATATGCACTACCAATACCAGGCCTTCGGGGTGCCGGAGCTGGGATTCAAAAGAGGGCTGGAAGAGGATCTGGTCATCGCCCCCTACGCGTCCCTTCTGGCGCTGACAATCCGGCCCCGGGCCGTCGTGGACAATATTGCCGCTCTCACCAAACAAAATGCTTTAGGTACTTACGGCTTCTACGAGGCACTGGACTACACGCCGTCTCGGCTTTCCATGGGAGAAAAGCAGGCCGTCATCCGCTCCTTTTACAGCCATCACCAGGGCATGATTTTGCTGTCTCTGGCCAATTATCTCACCGATGGCAAGATGATCAACCGCTTCCACAGTGATTCCCGGATTCAAAGCACCGAGCTGCTGCTGCAGGAGAAACCGTCGAATCAAGCGCCGCTTGAAAAACTTCCGGAAATGGCGGCCGTTGGGCGCCGGTCGGAAAAGCCGGAAATCGAAATGAATTCCTGGCCTGCACGGGTCCACACCCCTTTTCCACATGTCCACCTGCTTTCCAACAGCCATTACAGATTATTTATCACCAGCGCCGGAAGCGGTTTCAGCATGTGGGAGAAAACCGCTGTGACCCGGTGGCGTGCCGACACCACCCTCGACAACCAGGGGACCTATATCTATGTATGCGACCAGGAGAGCGGTGAGCTCTGGTCGACCACGTATCAGCCCGTCGGAAAGGCGCCAAGGAAGTCCGAGGCCCATTTTTCGCCCCATAAAGCCGACTTTCGAACGGAATTTCAAGACATTGTCCTTCACACCGAAATCACCGTACCGCCGGAGGATGCCATGGAAATTCGCCGGCTCACCATCACCAATCAGGGGCATCGAACACGCCGTTTGTTTGCCGCCAGCTACGGGGAGGTGGTCCTGGCCCCGCCGGAGGTCGACCGGCGCCATCCCGCTTTTAACAAACTGTTTATTGAAAGCCGGTTCCTGGAAGAAATAAACGGGCTTTTCTTTCGGCGCCGCCCACGCTCGGCGGACGAGTCCCCGATTTTTTTGATCCACGGTCTTATCCTCCCGGAAGGCACAGCCGCCACAGGCGCCCATGAGACCAACCGCCTTCGGTTTCTGGGAAGGGGACGGACGGTCCGCGATCCCATCTGGCCCGGACAGAGCAAGACCGGAGCAGGACAAAGCAGCGAAGCAGCACTTGATCCGATCATGTCTCTGGGCCAGGAGATCGAACTGAAACCGAATCAGAAAATCCAGATCGCATGGTTTACCCTGGCTGCAAACGCACAGGAGCTGGCCATGGAAACCGCCAAACGCTGCCGGAAGCTATCAAGAGTGGACCGGGCCTTTTCGGCGGCAAAAACGAAGACCCGAGCGGAACTCCGGCAGCTGGCGCTTTCGAGTCCGGAGTTGGCCTCCATGCAGCAGCTTCTTTCGGTTATGCTCTATCCGCACAAGGCTCTGCGGGCCGATCCGAAAATATTGGCGGCCAATACCAGAGGGCAGCCGGGGCTGTGGCCCCATGCCATATCCGGTGACAATCCCATCCTACTGGTCCGCATCTCCGGCCAGGAGGGAACGGCAGTTGTCCAGGAGCTGCTTCGGGCCCATGCTTACTGGCGCAACCACCGTTTCAAAATCGATCTGGTCATTGTCAACATGAAGGAAAGCGGATATGCCCAGGAACTGCAGGGGCAGCTGCATCGTCTTTTGCAGCGCAACAACAGCGAGGAGTGTCTGAACCGGAGCGGCGGCATCTTTCTTTTGAATGCCGATCAGATGGAAGAAGCAGATCGCATTTTGCTGGACACCGCAGCAAGGGGGATCCTGGACGCGGATAAAGGGCCGCTGGCCGATCAGCTGGCCGGTATTGACACGTCACCGACACCGCCGCTTCCGGACTTCATCCCGGTACCCGCCCCGGCCGAAAAGCCGGCGTCGACACCACCGCTTCCACGACCGGCCGACCTTCAGTTTGACAACGGGCTGGGCGGATTCTCCCCGGACGGGCGCGAATACGTCATTTACCTGGCCCCCGGGCAGATGCCCCCCGCCCCCTGGATCAATGTGATCGCCAATCCGGCATTCGGCTTTACAATCTCGGAGAGCGGATCCGGCAATACCTGGGCGGTTAACAGCGGCGAAAACCGGCTGACCCCATGGCACAATGACCCTGTCTCCGACCCCCCGGGAGAGGCCATTTATTTGCGCGATGAAGAAACAGCGGAGATATGGTCGCCGACACCGCTGCCGGCCGGAGAACCCGAGCCACATCTGATCCGACACGGTGCCGGCTACACTGTCTTTGAACACCGCAGCCATGGTATTTGTCAGCAAATGCGCCTTTTTACGCATGTTGCAGATCCGGTCAAGCTCATTTGCCTCCGCCTGGAGAACATGAGCGGCCGGATGCGCCGGATAACGGCCACCTATTATGCGGACTGGGTGCTCGGCCCGGATCGGGAAGGCATGCAGCCTTTCATCGTAACGTCGTATGACAACGAAAATCATGCCTTATTTGTGCACAATACCTACAATACCGAATTCAGCGAAAGGGTAGCGTTTCTCTCGGCAGACAGGCCGCTTCACGGGTTTACCGCCAGCCGCTCCGAGTTTCTGGGGCGCATGGGAGACTACCGGCGTCCGGCTGCTCTCGGACGTATCGGCCTGGCCAATGACACCACGGCGGGGATCGATCCGTGCGGCGCGGTCCAGGTCCACCTCACGCTGGCCCCGGAAGAAGTCCAGGAAGTCTGCTTTCTGTTGGGACAAGGCACAAACCGGGAAGATGCGCAGCAGCTTGTGACAAAATACCGGCAACCGGGGCGCATCGATGCAGCATGGCAGGAGACAGCGTCGTTCTGGGATGAACTGCTGGGATCCGTGACGGTTGAAACGCCGGATGCAGGCATGGATCTGATGCTGAACCGATGGCTGGTTTACCAGAATCTTTCCTGCCGCATCTGGGGGCGCTCGGCGCTTTACCAATCGAGCGGCGCATTCGGTTTCCGGGATCAACTGCAGGATACGACAGGTGTTTTGTACCACCGGCCAGAGATCGCCCGGGAGCACCTTTTGCTTGCGGCCCGGCACCAGTTCGCAGAAGGCGACGTTCTTCACTGGTGGCACCCGCCGTCCGGACGCGGGGTACGCACACGCATGACTGACGATTTGCTGTGGCTGCCCTATGTGACCGCCCATTACGTGAAAGTCACCGGTGATATTTCCGTCTTGTCGGAGCAGATTCCGTTTCTGCAGGCAAATGTGCTCGAACCCGAAGAGGAGGAACGATACGGCCATTATGAGCACACCGCCGAAGGTTTCAGCCTTTATGAGCATTGCCTGCGGGCCATCCGGAAAGCCGCTACCCGGGGAAATCACGGGCTGCCCCTGATCGGCGCCGGCGACTGGAACGACGGCATGAACCGGGTCGGCATCGGCGGAAAAGGGGAAAGTGTATGGCTGGGCTGGTTTCTGCGCGCGACCCTTATTGATTTTTCGGATATCTGCCGGCAGATGGACCAGGGCGGGCAGGCGGATACGTTTATCGCCATGTCCCGGGAACTGCGCCGTGATATCGAATCGTCCGGCTGGGACGGCGAATGGTATTTGCGGGGATTCTACGATGACGGCGTACCGCTGGGCTCGTCTACATCCGACGAGTGCCGGATCGACTCTATTGCGCAATCCTGGGCCGTTCTTTCGGGCGGAGAGACGGATTTTTCCCGTGCCAAAGGCGCCATGGAAGCGGTCGAAAAACACCTCGTAAACCCGGAAGACCAACTGATACGGCTTTTTGCGCCGCCCTTTGACACCTCCCCGCGCGACCCCGGATACATCAAAGGGTATCCCCCGGGCATCCGGGAAAACGGGGGGCAGTACACCCACGCGGCAATCTGGGCCGTATGGGCCTTTGCCGAATTGGGCCAAGGGGACCTCAGCCAAGCGCTTTTCAAGATGTTAAACCCCATCTACCACGGGGATACCTCGGAAAAGATTGCCCGGTACCGGGTGGAGCCCTATGTCATCGCGGCCGATGTCTACAGCATTCCCCCCCATAACGGGCGGGGCGGGTGGACGTGGTATACCGGATCAGGGAGCTGGATGTACCGCCTTGGCCTGGAGGCGATTCTGGGATTTCGCCGCCAGGGAAATTTTCTTCGCATCTCCCCCTGCATCCCCGGGGCCTGGCCCGAATTTACAATAACCTACCGCCATGGCGCGTCGGTTTATCACATTCAGGTCCTAAACCCGAAAGGCGTCAACAGCGGAGTCGAACAGATTCTGCTCGACGGTGAAGTCCTGAACGGGAATGACATTCCCCTTTCGGATGAAAAGCGGCGATACGACGTCGTGGTGCGCATGGGGTGATGCAAACGGCAATGTCCCCCATACGCCGGATGATTGATTTCCGAATCGCCTTCAGGATATGGCTGCTGCTTATTTCCACAAGCGGCAGTACCATAAACTGACCAACAACCTCCTCGGCTTTTTCAACGGGAAGAGGAACCTCCAATTTTCTCGTAACAACAACATAAAATTCTGCCCTGTCAAGACCCAAATAAGTGCAAAGCGCATTGCCTGTTTTTCCCCAGGTGGCCAATTCCGTGCGGGAAAAGGCCATATATGACCATAGGGTTAAATTCGGCCCTATTTACATGACAACGTATGACAGTTTCATAAGTGCTTATTTAATTAATTATAATTAAAAATCAATATGATAGATCATATAGCGCTGTGTGTTGAAAGCATGGCACAAAAATTGATTATACAAAGTATACCCAACCAAAAATTCAAACAGGAGGAAGAATACAATCAAGCACAAAAGACAAAGCGGAAGGCAGGATGCACCAGGCGAAAGAATTTTCTCTTCCGACAGCAGGCGGATCAAGCATATCCGGCGGAAGCGCATTCACCAACAACAATAAAGGAGTAACGTCATGCCTATTATCTTATGGCTTCTCGGAGTGCCGCTATCATTGGTTATTATTCTTTGGCTGCTCGGCGTATTTTAGTTCTGAGCACTGAAATGATGAGTCGAATCTGGAACCGGTTGCCGGTCAGTGGCAACCGGTTCCAGGATTTCCTCGCTGGGGCCTGGGACCGCGGCTCAGACGGCGGAGATCGAACAGTGACCGTAAGGGTTCGAAAGCATAGATTAATTGATCGCCATCCCATCAGCACACGACAACAGCGGGTATACTTTTGTGCTGTTTGACGCCGCCGCGGTTGGACTGGTCGTGGCGCACGCAAAGGAATAACTTATGATGAAGCATACTGGTATGATGATTCTATTAACAGCAATGTCAATCGCAGCATTGATGCTTTTTGCATGTGCCAATGCTAACAGCGTCAAAGAAGCTGGTGTCCTTTCCAGCCCCGACGCGGAGGAGAAACAACGCGGCAAGCTCGAAGCGGGGGACGAGCTTTCACAAAACGATAAATCCGATGAGAGGTACAACGTGCAGATTACTGACGGGAAATTGGGGGGCATGACCAAATTTGAAACCGTCCCTGCTGATGAAGACCGCCGGATCAAAGACATGAAAGTTCTATTACAAGAAAAGATGTCCAAAGATTATTCCGAAGGACAGACCAAACGTGACGCTCACCCGAAAAGTCTGGCTTGCCTGCAAGCAGAATTCATTGTGGAACCGGATATCCCAGCGGTGCTTAAGGTGGGGATATTTGAATTTCCCCAAACTTATCCTGCCTGGGTTCGTATTTCCAGCGCAAGCCCTAAGATTCAGTCGGACAAAGTCAAAGACCTCCGAGGGTTTGCCATAAAAATCATGGGGGTCCAAGGGGAGCGTTATAAAACGCAAAACGAGGAGGAAAAAACACAGGACTTTATACTGGTAAGCTATCCGATCATGCCTTTAGGAACAGTCAAATTGTTCCATGACGCTGTGTACTACAGCATCGAATGGTCCCCCCTTGTCTTTTTATTTCGCCTGGTTGTGTCTGGCAATTTCCATATAATCAATGAGCTGCGCAAGATGCGTCAGAATCAAACCTCTCCGTTGGACATCCGCTACTGGAGTACGACGCCTTATCTCTACGGGACGAATCTCGTTGTAAAATACGCCATCGTCCCCACTTCGAACATAGAAAGCGTCATGCCGTCAAAACTTACCGATAATTATCTGACTGACAATATGGAAAAACACCTGGCAGTGCATGAGGCAAGCTTTGATTTCATGATTCAACTCCAAAAAGACCCTGACCGGATGCCGGTTGAGGATGCCGGCGTGGAATGGAGCGAAAAGGAATCCCCCTTTATCAAAGTGGCATCACTTCGCATTCCTTCCCAAGCTTTCCGTACCCGGGAACGAGAGGAACTGGCTGAAGATTTGTCGTTTTCTCCGGCGCATTCCTTGATTGAACATCGACCGATCGGCGGCATCAATCGGGCGAGGGTTGAAATTTACCGGTTCTTATCCGAGTTCCGCCATAAACAAAACAACAAACAGCTAATAGAACCCAGCAAGTAACCGGATGGAGGCGACTCCGCGTCGGGTGCGCTTTGTCGCAGTGCTCGTCCCGCACCCTCTTTTTTTCATTTGCCCCTTTCATATAGCGCTGGATGTTGAAAACATGGCACAAAAATTGATTATAAATTGTTGATAGTCTCGTAAAGTCGCCATCGGACGGCCTTGTAAAAGTTCAAGATCAAGGCTTGCGCAATTTAGGCGTCGCGCACAAGTACGGGAGGAACCGCCAACAGCACACGGAGCGGAGCATAGATGCACTGAGGGCATATCTGGCCATGTACCGCCCGTTGCACGCAGAACTTCGGGGAACGTTCGTCGCGGTATAGAAAGGAGAACAAATATGGACATTGATTGGATAGTAACGTTGTGGTCGGCTCTTGTTGTTCTGGTTGCGACTACCGTGCACGGCATTGTCGGTTTCGGCACAGGTCAAATCACGATGGGAGTGCTTCCCTTGTTCCGCGACGCGGGTTCCGCTTCCATTGTCGTCTCCATTGTCGTTTTAATCACGAATCTGCGAGTTTTTTGGAGTGTGCGAGACGAGTTCAATTGGAAAGACTGGATTATTCCTGTAGCAGGACTGGCAGCAGGTCTTCCCATAGGAATTTACCTGTATGGCGCCGCGGACGAAAATCAGCTCCGAATGGCGATAGGAATCTTAATGATGATTAGCGCGGTGCTGATTTTGCTGCTGCGCCAGATTAAGTGGATCCGGGAATGGATAAAGGGCACCGGATGGCAGCCCGGCTGGATCAGCGGCGTGCTGGCTGGATTTCTGTCAGGAATCTCTGGTGGGGCAGTATCGATTCCCGGGCCTCCGATGATTATATACGGGGCGTTTTTAATGGAGACCGATTACTGGACTCCGAAGCAAATGAAGGCCATTTTCACTTCGTTCTTTGCTGCCAACCTGCTCTACCGGATCGTTGTATTGACCTCCATGGGACAGATGACGACGGAGATTGCGGTGGAGTCGCTTGCAATTGTTCCGGCATTGTTTTTGGGAGCCTGGTTGGGCATCAAGCTGTTCAATATCATGCCACGAGAGTTATTCCGCTGGTTCATTATCGCCTTTATTTTCGTACTCGGCGTATTACTGACTTCCGGAATTTAAGATAGCTAACACTCCAGCGATACTTCATTTTCGACGCCAGACGAATTTTCTGCATTATGATGCATTATGATTATTTTTGGTTCGAAAATCGGAAATGGTCTTCATTAACGAATGTTTTCTGCAATCCCGAAGGGATTTCGTCGTATAGCCGGTGGTTTTAACCACCGGTCGGAGAGTCGATTACGGATCGAGTCCCGAAGGGACGACGTTACCAGTTGAAACTGTCAAAAATGTCGTCCCTTCAGGACTTGAAACGTTGTGTATTTATTCCGGTGGTTGAAACCACCGGCTATACAACGCCTCCCTTTCAGGGAGCTGGAACAAAAAACCACACCTTTCGTTCTCAACGTACGAAAACAGTGTACACGAAAGAAGATGAATTCGTAAAAAGTCACAAGATAGGTAACAGATGGCTAAGTTAAAAGTTCCATATACAAGGCGTAGCAATTTTTCATACGCGAAGGCATACAAGTAGTATGTTGAGCGGATGAAAAATTGCTACAACGCAGTAGATGGAACTTTTTACGACGCCATCAAAGAAAGGTTGTTCAAAAATGTTGCTGTATTGCTAAAAGGAGACGAAAATGGGCGAGAAAACAGAAACCAGATTAACGATCTTACACACCAACGATATGCACGGCCGTTACCGGCCCATCTCAATCAGTAAAGGCAGCGCCACATCCCAAACCGGGGATCCAGGGCGGAGCTGGGATGAGTTTGACCGGGAAGGCACCGCGGGTGGTTTCCCGGCCCTGGCCACGGCTGTGAGGCGCATTCGTCAGGAGCGGGGGGCCGGTAATGTCCTGCTCGTGGACGGTGGGGACACTTTCAGCGATGATCTGTTGGGAAATTTAACCCGGGGTGAGGCTGTAATCAGCCTGATGAATTTGCTGGGCTACCAGTTAATGGCTCTGGGCAACCATGACTATGACTTTGGAAGCGATCGGACCCGCGAACTCGATCAGATCGCGAATTTTCCCATGCGGGGGGCAAACGTGGTTGATGTAAAGACGGGCCGGCCCTTTCTGGGAGATCCTTTCATTGTCTTCCAGGCAGCAGGCATCCGGGTCGGCTTTCTCACACTGACGTATCACAATACCGGGGATACAGGAAATCCGAAGAACTACGAAGGATTGGCGTTCAAGGACGGGATTGAAGCGGTCCGCCAGTACCTGCCTGATCTGCGCGGGCGTTCTGACATAGTGGTTGTGCTTTCCCACCTCGGTTCGGCAATGGACCGTGTCCTGGCGCGTGAAGCACCAGAGATGGACATCATCATCGGCGCGCACTCGCACGACCGCATCTCTAACGAGCGGATCGGGGATATTACCCTCGTTCAGGCCGTTTCGGACAACTCGGTCCTGGGGGAGATTGTAGTCAGCCTCCATGGAACGCAGATTACCAATGTGGAGAGCCGCCTGCATACGTTATGGATCGAAGCGTTCCCGGAAGATGAAGAGATCGCCCGGCAGGTCGAAGCGTTGCGCGCGCCATATCAAGATACCCTGGAAGCGGTCATCGCAATTGCCGGAGAGCCGATAGGCCGTCATTACCGTTCGGAAAGTCCTTTTGATAAGCTGGTAGGAGAGATCATCTGCACCGAGACCGGCGCTGAAATCGCCTTTATGCCGGGGGTGGGCTATGGGGTGACACTGCAGCCCGGCGCGATCACTCGGGAAGCGCTCTACACCCTTATTCCTCATCCTGCGAAGGTGGTAACGATGCGGTTGACCGGTGAAAATATTCTTGAAATCCTCGAGCAGTGCGCCACCAACCAGGCTCCCGGCGATCCCCGCATGATCGTGGGCGGCCTTGTTCAAACTGCCGGTTTACGCTGGAGCGTCGATTTCGCTAAACCTTCCGGCAGCCGGGTGTCGGCTGTTTACGTGCAAGGAGAGGCGATCCGTAAAGACAAAAGTTATCCCATCGGCACCAATGCCGGTATGGCGCGCGGGCTTCACCGGTATACGGCCTTTACAAAAGGCCGGGATGTGGTGATTCACGATCTCCAGGTCAACGAACTGGTAGAAAAGGCTTTTACCGAAATGGGTACGGTCAGGCCGCCCAGGCTGGGAGATATCACGTTACAAGGAAAAGCGTAACGCCTGCTTGATATTACAAGCTATCTCAAAAAAAAGATCGCGCCCGCTGAGATAGCTTGTCGTCCATGGAAGGTCCGGAGGATAGATAATATGACCATAGAAATCGGGATTGTTTTTGCCATACTGGGAACCGCCATGCTGTTGTTTATAACCGGTTGGATCCGGGCGGATATCGTCGCGATATTGGTACTCGTTTCGCTGGCAGCTACCGGCGCATTAGAGGTGGAGGACGTTCTGAAAGGCTTCAGCAGCGAAGCCGTCATCGCGATCGCCGGCTTATTGATATTGAGCGCCGGGTTGGTGCGCACCGGGGTGGTCCGCTGGATCGCGGAGCGTCTGAACGACATTGCCGGAGGGAGCCGCAAACGGTTGACCTGGATGAACACCCTGGTCCCTGGCGTCCTGTCGGGTTTTGTGAGCGATATTGCCACCGTTTCGTTATTCATCCCGGTGGTCCTCCGGCTGGCACGCAAGAACGATATTCACCGCTCCAAGCTGCTCCTGCCCATCGCCATGGCTGCCCTGGCAGGTGGAAGCCTGACCATTATCGGGGCCTCGCATAACCTTGTGGTCAACGATTTGCTTCGAGCCTCGGGACAGACAGCGCTTGGTTTCTTCGAACTTGCACCGGTAGGTATTGCCTTGATCATTTCTTTCGCTGTCTACACCTTGGTCATTGGGCAACGCCTGTTGCCGGGCGAGAATGAAAAGGGCGCTGTGGAAAGCCTTGAAGATCGCACGGATTTAATGCGGACATACCATCTGGAAGATCGCTTATGGGAGGTCTTGCTCCTGAAAGATTCTTCCTGGGTGGGAAAGAGATTGCAAGAAATCGCAATCGGAGGCGGGCACGGGCTTGCGGTCTTGTCTGTTGTGCGCCATCACGAACCCCAGCTACATAATCGAGATGATTTTGTACTGAAAAAGGACGATATGCTGCTGGTGAGCGGGCGCAGGACAAGGGTCGATAAACTGGTGCAGGAACATCCGGGACTCAAAGTATTGGGGCATCCCAGCCAACCGGAAGAATTTCCGTCATCCAGTGGAGAGCTGATCGAAGTGGTTGTCCCACCGCGTTCACCGGTGGTCGGCAAGACCATGACGGATTTGGATTTTCGCAGTGAAACCTGCCTCACGGGCGTAGCGATCTGGCGCGCGGAGAACCCCATTCGAACCGATGTGGGAACCATTCCCCTGCAAGAAGGAGACGCACTGCTGCTCTATGGCCCGGGCGATCAGACGCGCAGCTACGATCCCCGACCGGGTTTCTTGTGGCTGCATAAGCCACACCGGGTAGAAGCTCCCCGTAAGCTGCGCCACATGGGCAAATGGGCCGCCTTGATTATGGCCGGGGTGATTGCTTTGGCAGGTTTCAATCTGCTTCCCATTGGCGTGGCGACGCTGGGGGGCGCAGCTGCAATGGTCCTCAGCGGCATTCTGCCCGCCAGGCGGCTATATGAACATGTGGAGTGGCGTACGATTGTACTGGTCGGGGGTATGTTCCCGCTGGGGTTGGCGATGGAGAAAAGCGGCGCGGCGGGACTGGTTTCCACCCTGATAGCAGATACGTTGGGTACACTTGGCCCGCATATCACCATGATAGGGATCACGTTGATCGCCCTGCTCCTGACGCAGTCCCTGCACGGGGCAGCCGTAGCGGTGATCATGACCCCGGTAGCGTTGGATACAGCCGGCCTGCTGGGGATCGAGCCAAAAGCGTTTGCAGTCGCCGTTATTATAGGGGCTGCGGCCACATACCTACTGCCTGAAGGCCATCCGGCTCCACTGATGGTACAGAGTCCCGGGTCATATGAGACCCGGGACTATCTCAAGTTCGGGGCCGGGCTGGTGGCGATCACCCTGATAGTTGTAGCAGTGCTCGTCCCCCTGATATGGCCTTTCTGATTGTTCCGGCTCGCACCCTCTTGCGGCATAATCTCACTTGTTTCCTGTGCCTTTTTGCCTATTCCTCGGGGGAAATTTTATCCTGGGCCGACTGCTGGCCGTTCCCCATGTTTTCCGATTGAGGCTGCATTTCTTCTTGTCCTTGAGACCCGTTGCCGTTCTGCTGCGATTCCAGCTTTGTTTTCTCCTGGCTTTCGCTGGTGTTCCATTGTTCCATTTCCTTGAGAATCCGCTGGCGTTCTTGCTCCGCTTCTTCCAGCCTGGCCTTGGCTTCGTCTCTTTCCTGGCGGGCCTGGGTCAAATCGTTTCTTAAATTTTCGATTTCCTCCTTGGCTTTGGCGATTTCTTTTTCGGCCTCATCAAATTGTCCTTTTTGCTCCTGAACGTTCTCATCGATTTTTTCGCCGGCTTCTTCGGCCGGACCGTCACAGCCCGGCAGCAGAAAGAAGAGGAAAAAGAGGGAAAGTACATATACGAGCATTCTTTGGTTTGTCATGACTGCGTCTCCTTATAAAAAAAGTTTGTGGTCAACCCGCGTTGACCAGGTGTGGATGTGTTCAGTCTGTCGACTTCGGCCCTGACGATTATACCTGGGAACACATGAGATAATTTTGAATATGCGAAAAACATGCCAGTATGTAGTTATTTGTTTTCTGGGTTTTTGGCATATCTTGCTCTTCGCCAGCCGGATAGCAGATACTTTGGGCACACTTGGCCCGCATATCACCATGATGGGGATCACGTTGATCGCCATGCTCCTGACGCAGTCGTTTCTACGGCCCGCACCCTCTTTTTTCATTTGCCGCTTTCCAGGTCATATATGACCATAGGGTTAAATGCGACCCTTTTTAAATGGAACTTATGACAGTTTCATACGTGCTTATTTGAGTAATTATGGCTAAAAAATCAATATAATATATTATATCACTGCCTGTTGAAAGCATGGCACAAAAATTGAATATATCAACGTTGGGGGATAGTAAAAAGGGGAAGATCAAAGCGCGCGAATCTTGAGGAATTGAGCGTCCTTGGCCGTACGTGTATGTCTACAAGGCGCAAGCCGCAAATTTCTCAAGATGAAGCGCTACGCAGATATGGGACTTTTTGCGAAGCCATCAAAGTTTACTCAACCAAAAAGTAAGGAGAAACATCATGTCGAAGGAGATGCCGAAACGAGATGTTACCGGTAAATGTGAAGAAGGTGAGTGTCGTGATCGTGTAGAAGAGGGAGAAGTGGAACGCCAGATCGAGGTTAAAAAAGCCGGCGTGAAAGCACCCCCAAACTATCCCAACGTGCCAGGCGCAGAAAAACAAGTAAACCCCGACAATCCGCCGGCCGGGAAGAAAGGGACATCGTAGGTAAATAAAGCGGGCGCACCCCAGTGTGCGTCAGGGTTGGATGGCGGGCGACGGACCTATCCGCTGCCTGCCATTCGACGTTTTTATCCGTGTGAAAGGGGAGTACTCACCGGAGGCCCGGTCGAGTTTCGTGAGGACCACTTCTCCTCCCTTTCTTGTTGCAGGACAAAACGGCAATTACAACTGTAATGTCAAGGACTTGAAGATTTTATGGTGCTGGTTGAGCCAGATAAAAGTTAATAAGGAGATCGATCATGAGCAAAGATAAGCGTAAGAATAATGTGGTGAAAGGTACGCAGGAAAAAGGGTCTGCCGGAGGTGAAGTGCACCAGGTCGCTGGCGGAGACCACCCCGCGCTCACCACGAACCAGGGCGTGCCAATTTCAGATAATCAAAACTCTCTCAAAGCCAATCTACATGGCCCTGCGCTTCTGGAGGATTTCATCCTTCGCGAAAAAATCACGCATTTCGATCACGAGCGTATTCCGGAGCGTATCGTTCACGCGCGAGGGACGGGCGTGCATGGGTTCTTCGAGCTGACCGAGTCTTTGAAGCAATACACTACCGCCAGGATACTCACGGAGGTAGGGGAGAAGACGCCCTTGTTTACGCGGATATCGACTGTGACTGGCGGCGCGGGTTCGGTAGACACCCCGCGTGATGTACGCGGCTTTGCCGTCAAGTTTTATACCAAGGAAGGCAACTGGGATCTGGTCGGCAACAACATACCGGTCTTCTTCATCCAGGATGCCATCAAGTTCCCCGACCTCATCCATGCCGTAAAAATGGAACCCGATCGAGGCTTTCCGCAAGCAGCAACCGCCCACGACACCTTCTGGGATTTCATTTCGCTCACGCCGGAATCCATGCATATGGTGATGTGGATCATGTCCGATCGCACCATCCCGCGTTCGCTGCGGATGATCGAAGGCTTCGGGATTCATAGTTTCCGGTTGATTAACGACGCAGGCGAATCAACATTTGTCAAATTTCACTGGCGCCCAAAACTCGGTTTGCAGTCCACCATATGGGACGAGACCGTCAAGATTACCGGCGCTGACCCGGACTTCCACCGCCGCGACATGTTCAACGCCATCACGGCGGGCACTTTCCCCGAGTGGGATTTCGCAGTTCAGCTGTTCACCCAGGAGGAAGCGGACAAGTTTCCGTTCGATCATCTGGACCCGACCAAGCTGATTCCCGAAGAACTGGTGCCCTTAAAGGTGATCGGCCGCATGGTGCTGGATCGCTGGCCGGACAACTTCTTCGCTGAAACCGAACAGGTTGCTTACTGCCCCGGTAATATCGTGCCGGGCATCGATTTTTCAAATGATCCACTTTTGCAAGGCCGTTTGTTCTCCTATATCGACACGCAGCTGTCGCGCCTGGGCTCACCCAATTTCCATCAGATCCCGATCAACGCGCCCAAGTGCCCGTTCGGAAATCTTCAACGTGACGGACACATGCAAATGGCGAAACAGGCGGGCCGTGTTGCGTATG
The DNA here is from genome assembly GCA_011389515.1 of Desulfobacteraceae bacterium. GTDB lineage: Bacteria > Desulfobacterota > Desulfobacteria > Desulfobacterales > Desulfosalsimonadaceae > B1SED10-16. Next base: position 13,595 of record JAABUA010000033.1, on the reverse strand, counting down.
AGCCCAATTCCCTGTCTGAAAACGCACCACGCGAAACGCCGGCCAAGGGCTTTACATCGGCCAGAATAACCGAAACCGGAGAAAAAAGCCGCATCCGTGCCGAGAGCTTCGCCGATCACTACAGCCAGGCCAGGCAGTTTTATACCAGCCAGACCGCACATGAGCAGGCCCATCTTGCTTCAGCGTTAGTGTTTGAGCTTTCCAAGGTCGTACATGTCCACGTGCGGGAAGCAATGGTCGCTCATCTGCGACATATCGATGAAGACCTTGCCTGGCGGGTTGCCAAGGGGCTTGCGTTGGAAAACGTTCCGGATGCGCCTGCGGCTGCAGCTCCTGTTCAAAAGTTGACGCCTTCGCCCGCATTGCAGATCATCGGCAAGATGAAAGATACCCTCGAGGGGCGGACGGTTGGCATTCTGATCGCGGATGGTTCAGAAGGCTCCGTTATCCAGAATATTAAAAAAGCCGTGATGGATGCGGGTGCTGCTGTGAAGATTGTCGCACCCAAAGTTGGTGGCGCAAAACTTGCCGATAAATCGATGCTGGCGGCTGACGGGCAATTGGCGGGTATGCCTTCCGTGCTATTCGACGCCGTCGCCGTCATCCTCTCCGACGAAGGCGCACAGGTGCTGTCGGTGGAAAGCGCCGCGATCGATTTCGTGCGCGATGCGTTCGGTCATCTCAAGGCAATCGCCGTTGATAATGGGGGTCGTGCGCTATTGAAAACAGCGAATGTGGGACAAGATGCGGGCGTCGTGGATACCAACGACAAAGACGCGTTTATTGCCGCGGCCAAGACCCGCCAATGGGACCGGGAAAAATTGGTTCGCACGTTGGCCTAACCGACGGTTTGTAGATAAAGGTATGGGTCTGTTCCGAACTTCTATTTTCGACCGGATAAGAAATAGTCAGGAGTCGCCTGTGGATTTGAAAAGCGGATATTGGGTTCTTTTTTATTTTGCCGCTTACCAGGCCATATATGACCATAGGGTTACATCCGACCCTTTTTACATGGCAACTTATGACAGTTTCATAAATGCTAATTTAAATGATTATAATTAAAAATTAAGATGATAGCTCAATATAGCGTTGCGTGTTCAAAGTCTGGCATAAAAATTGATTATATAAAGTTTATGCAACTAAAAATCAAACAGGAGGAAGATCATGAATATGGAAATGAAGAATTACGATACCACCCAGCAGAAAAGCGGAAAAGAGTCCGCTATCGATAGAACTGCTGACCAGGCACTTAAACGAGGCGCGGAAGCATACGGGCAAGCGGAGCAGGCGGTAAGTGATACATATGATAAAACGTCTGAGAAGGTAGGTGAAACATATGAGAAGGCCAGGAGTTATAGTAGCGATAATCCGGGCAAAACCGTTCTTATCGCATTAGGGATAGGAGTAGGCCTGGGGCTTCTTCTGGGTGCAAGCACTCGTCGCCCCCATAAAGGCTGGTTTGCTTGACCCGTGGTTAACGCGCTCTCCGACTATGCTCTGGTTGTCGACGGACAAATTGGTTTTACGGGCGGTGTTGGTATCGGAGATCCATGGACTGGCCATGCCCAGAATCCTGAGCATTGGTGAGATTCGCACTATCGTATCCAGGGTCCCGTGGTGGCGCAGATGCAAGCGGTCTTTATGGGCAACTGGATCAAAGTCAGCGGTGATGTACTCCACGGGCCCGAGTATTTCCCTCCGTTGCAGCCGGTCGGCGAAGGCTTTGCGCACGTGACCAGCAGTTCTCCGTCAGGGGGAAACGAAAGCATGCGGCTGATGTAACTGCTCGCAATCACTCCTTTTACGACGTCGATTTTGCCAGGCGTCAGATCAGGATTTTTCAGCAAGATTTGGCGCATTCGCGACAGGTTACATTCCAGGAATGGAAGGACCGGCCGCTTGTCGAAAAATTCTGGGAGCATACTGCATCGCTTTTCGGTTCGCAGTTCTGACCCTTGGAGTTGGCTCCCTTTCATCAAAGCTGCCCATAATGGTTGACATAAACCAGGGGAAGAAAAAATAATGGAGTCCATTAACCGGAAGTCAGTGGGAACTTCAGGGGAAAAGCCACGCTCGATTGCTTTCTATGTGTTCCTGGGCGCGGCGTTGTTCGCTTTCATCCAATCCTTTTCGCTGCTGTCTCACATTTTGTTGTCCTTCCTTCTCGTTATACTGATTTCCGTCTCCGTCAATCCATTGATCTCCTGGATACGATCTCCGACAGGTGGTCGAAAATTACCGGCAGGGTTGGTCGTGGGGGGATTTGTCCTCTTCCTTGTCCTGACGGGATGGGCCTTTTTCGGACCGATGAAGGACTCCGTCACAAACCTCACGGAACAGTTGCCCGAATATTGGGAACGCGTCCAAAAACCCTTGATCAAGCTGGAGCAACAGTCCGCGCATACTGAAGAAAAACTCCAAGACGAAGTCAGGACCGAAAGAGCACAGACGGAGATGTCGGAGGGTAATACGGAAAATTCGCAGCAGATCACCGAGTCAACAAAGCCCGCACCCCCGGAAGAGGATGGATCTCTTCGTTCAGATGTGACCGGAATGTTTCAGGGAGCGCTCGGTGGTTTCACTGCTGTAGCATTCAACGGAGTGCATATGTTGGTCGTCATGGTGACCGTCTTTTTCGGTGTGACCTTTACACTCATGAATCCCCGTCCGATCATAGGAGCGATGTTTTCCCTTATTCCCGAGCGCCACCATGATCAATCCATGCTCATCATGCAGCGTATTGGCAAGGTCCTGCCCAGTTGGGCCCTGGCTACGCTGGTGGGGATGGTGTCGATTGGTCTGCTGGTGTTTTTGTTCATGTGGTTGATCCTCGGATTCATGGACGCGCTGATTCTCGGGCTGATTGCCGGCGTCATGGCCGCTATTCCCTTTCTGGGGCCAATCCTCAGCGCAGTGCCGGCACTACTGCTATCTCTCGGCCAAGGGGGCATGACCCCGCTGTATGTCTTGCTCGCCTATCTTGCGGTTGAAGCTTTGGAAGGCAATGTGATTCAGCCTTTTGTCATGGCGCGAGGTATGAGGCTGCATCCATTGGCGGTGATATTTTCGATGCTCTTATGTGTGGCGGCCTTTGGTGTGTTGGGTGTTTTGGTGGCATCACCACTGGTTGCCATTGTTAATGTTCTGCACGACGAGCTTTTTCGAAAGCGCTTCCTTCCCGGGGTAACGGATGCAGACCTGGACAATATGGCACGGATGGCTCTCCGCGAAAAGTTGCAAGATAGTAAATGATTCGCCCCCGTTGCTTTTTGAATGGGAATCTATCCTTTCTGCAAGCAGGTTGTTCCATTTGCCGCTTTCCAGGTCATATATGACCATAGGGTTACATCCGACCCTTTTTAAATGGCAAGTTATGACGGTTTCATAAGTTGCCATTTAAATGATTATAATTAAAAAACAAGAGGATAGACCATATGGCGATGCGTGTTGAAAGCCTGGCACAAAAATTGAATATATATAAAGTATACGCAACCAAAAATCAAACAGGAGAAAGACCATGAAATCAAGCACAGAAGACAAAGCGGAAGGCAAGATGAACCAGGCGAAAGGCAAGATCAAGGAGACCACCGGAAAAGCGGTCGGTAACGAAGAACTGGAAGCCGAGGGCAAAGGTGAACATGTAGAAGGGGAAATTCAGGAGAAGGTTGGGGACGTCAAGAAAGTTGGGGAAAAATAGAGAGGTTATTCTCGTTCCCAGGCACAGCTTGGGAACGAGAAAATAAGGGGAAGCCAAATTGTTTTGATGCACATCATGGATATATAAGGAATATAGTTCACATCTAAAATCCGTCATCAGTCACGGGGAAAACGCTTATCCCTATCCGGAACAAGGAGCAGAGAAATGAAAAATGCTATTTTACCGATAATATTACTGTTTTTTTTATTCACGATGTTTACAGGATGCGCCACTATGCCTCAAACATGGCCGGATTATGAAAGAAGTACAGAGAACAAGATGGTTGTAATCCAGGAAAAGATTGGAGGCGGACTTAACACCGGCGCGCTCACGCCTGAACAGTCGCAGCTGTTTTTGGCGACGCTGAAGGATATTCGAACAGACTATACAGCGCTGAGAGACAAAAGAGCTTACAAGGAAGAATGGAACAGTCTCAATGTAAGACTTGATACGCTTGGAGATGAAATAGACACAGCACTGGATCAGCCTTCAGGAATTGAAGAAACAAGAAATGAGGACAGAATTGTCGCTCTCCAGAGGAAAATTGATGATGGAAGATTCAGCGGGCGTTTGCCTTCGACAGAGGGACGTGAACTTCAATACAGGCTGGACTCCATTCGGCGCGATTATTTGCACATGACAGAAGGAGGCAGATCCATCACATATGAGGGAAACACAGAGATTTCTCGCAGGCTCGATTCATTGGAAATGGAACTAAGAGCTTATCCGTAAATAAAATATACATTTAAGGAAAGACATACAAACGAAAAGCAGGCGCATCCAGCGCAATCCAGCGTGGGTGCACTTGATAAACCTGCTTAGTTGGGACGACTGCCGGAGACCCGGGCGTGAGCGTTTTGACGATCCGGCGTGTGAGGCTGCAAGAATCGGCCGGCCGGAAAGTAAACGTCTGAATTCATGGAAACAGATTGTTCTGCAAACGCGCTTTGGAGAATCTTTAACAATCGGGTACACGTTTGGAGGATCTCCTGCCGGGCTGTATCCGGGCCGATTTCACTCCACGAGTCAGACATATGGTTCAGATGAATCTCAAGTAAATCCGGGTACATCAAGGTATGAAGAAAAGAGACGCAGAACTCATCCAGGTTATCTTCCGGGTGCCCCCCTTTCATGCCGGGAAAAAAATTGCTCTCTTTGATAAATTCAAAAAAGACGCTTTCCCTTTCCGGATTTCGATCAGCCCCTGAAACCATTCGGCCCCGGCTGACAAGCTGGAAGCGCTCAGCGGAAATCGCATCAAAGCCTTTCAGATCGGCAAACAGCTTCCGCAAATCCCTATCCGCAGTAAGTTCCAGCCGGTCCACCAGAATATGCAGGGACTCGTGCTCCGCAATCACTTCCAGTTCCGCAACCGATTCCTGCAGGAAGGTATTGGCGTAGAACCAGACGTCCCTGTGGTTCGGGAAAGTAACCGCATTTCGGAAGTCATCATAGGCGAGCACGTGAACGGTTCGGACCAGATCGGTTTGAAATGCAGTCTCTACTGCCGCAATCCCTTTGCATATCGCCCGAAACCGGGCCTCGCCATCCGGATATGCATGCCTTATCGTATTTTTCCCAATCCCGGTTAACCGAAAATCACATACACCTTCGGAACCGGGCATGTCTGGCGCAACGCTTCGGCTGTGGAATATATACAATTTCTCAGGAGGCGACTGTCCGGATGAAACACGTAGCGTGATCCGGGACCCCTCTGAAATCGTGTCCGCTGGTACCGGCGGAAACAGACCATAAACCCTTGGAACGGAATTGCCGGAGGGGTATTTTGCCTGTGTGTTGGCCGCCATGGGAGACTGGATCCGCCGGTCCGGTTCAAGAACCCCGTAATACCCCAGAGAGACCTTTCCGTTCTTGTCCGGACGCATTTCGGACATAGGCCTTCCATTTACCTGAACGGACAGGCCGGGTCGGCCGACCGCAACGATACCACTGATATAACCGGAAAGAGAGAGTGATCGGCGATCTTTCAGATGATCCGCGTCAAACCACTGTTGCTCCATTTTTCCGTCACGCACCTGATAAATCTGAAGCCCCAGCAAATCTTTACCGAATATGCTCCCGCCGGGCTCTTCCGCAGGCAAACCCAAACTGTTCGGGGCCGGACGCACGGGCGCTTGCGCGTTGGCAGCCGCCGAAATGAAAAAGAAAATCAAAAACAGCGCCGATAGCAGTATCCATGTGGATACCCCAGCCGGTACGCTTTGATCATCCATTTGGGGACTGGTTCTGAGAAAAATCAGCATACAACCTCATGAAGATTCTTGTTTGGAGGCGTTGGCATACCCGGAGATCCTTTTGTGACCGGACACGAACAATACGCCTCCGGACGCCTCCGAAGTTCTAAGCAAAGAATGCGCCAGTGGTTCATGAAACGTGGGCACACATTTTTAAGCATGAGATTATATCGTTAAAAAACAGTAATTTAGATGGAACGGAGAAAATATAAGAACGCGGAACGGGGGAATCGGCGGGATACGGTTTCGCTCTCTTTTGTGCAGTAATTGTCACAGCCGGGTATACGAAATGTTACATAAAAAAAACGGGATACCGGCGTGTTAAACGCCGATATCCCGATTTTTTTCCACCCGGATAAAGCCTGGTACGGCTTTATCCGGTGTTTTAACTTTTTATCGATTTGTCCGAAGTAATACGCACTGAGCGAATAGGGTTAGTATTTCTGTCCTGACGGGCGGGCATCATCTTCGGTTCCGAAATATCCCCGGACTTCCTGTTGTTTTTCCCCCCGGAGAAAAGCCTGCCATTCCTCTTCGTTGAATGCAGGCGCCTTCTCCAACTCCTGCTTGCTCAGAGAAAGTGTCACGGCATCCTGGTCCTCACCAATATTTGCGGTGTTAACCTTGCTCCAAGGCACCGGCACGAGGTCTGTCTCTCCGAAACCCAGAAATCCGTCTTTCTGAGACAGCACAATATACTCGACATTTCCGTCCGGGCCGATCATTATGTCAGCCACCTCACCTATCTGGTCGCCTTGTACATCGTGCACCTCCAGATCCATCAGAGAACTGGCCAGAATGGCATCATTCCGGGTCATTTGACCGGCGGAAGTCATCGCGCCCCTGTCGGTTGTCTTCTTCGTTTCTTTGGAAGCGTTGGCTTTCGCGGCGGGTGCCTGAGAGGACTTCATCACACTCTTTTCCGTTGACTTCGTTTCTTTGGAAGCGTCGGCTTTCTCGGCATACACCGGCACTGCCAGGAGCATCAGCATTGCAATGAGCCCTATCAAGGTGATACTGATTTTCTTCATGGTAAGTTTCTCCTTTTATAATGTGTTTTTTGGTTCCCGGAATACTTTTCCGGCGATTCATTCATACACTGTCTTTTTTACCGGCGTGTTGAACGCCCATCATACCCCGGGTTTTTACCGCCCGGATAAAGCCTGGTGCGGCTTTATCCGGTCCGGTTCTATGCTTTTATCGATTTGTCCCAAGTAATACGCAATGAGCCAATTGAATTAATATTTGCGCTCTCCGCCCTTGCGCTCTGTCTCCTCGTTCTTCTTTTCATAGGAGTCGCCGGTGTTCATGCCGGATTTCTGACCGGTTTTATCCCTCATCATTTGCTCCTGTCCTGACGGGCGGGCATCATCTTCGGTTCCGAAATATCCCCGGACTTCCTGTTGTTTTTCCCCCCGGAGGAAAGCCTGCCATTCCGCTTCATTGAATGAAGGCGCATTCTCCAAGTCCTGCTTGCTCAGGGAAAGTGTCACGGCATCCTGGTCCTTGTCGATATTTGCGGTGTTAACCTTGCTCCAGGGCACCGGCACGAGGTCTTTCTCCCCGAGACCCAGAAATCCGTCTTTCTGAGACAGCACAATATACTCGACATTTCCGTCCGGGCCGATCATAATGTCTGACACCTCGCCTATCTTGTTGCCTTGTGCATCCTGCACATCCCAGTCGATCAGAGAACTGGCCAGGATGGCATCATGCCCGGTCATTTCACCGGCGGAAGTCATCCCGCCCTTTTCCGAACCCTTTGCTTTTTTGCCTCCATGCTCCATGGCCGAAGCTTTCCCGGCAACCATCGGCGCTGCCAGAAGCATCAGCATTGCAGCGAGCCCGATTAAGGTGACACTGATTTTCTTCATGATCCGTTTCTCCTTTTGTTGTAATGTGTTTTCCCCCCCGGAATACTTTTCCGGCGATTCATCCGTACACTGTCTTATATTACTTCAAGCTTTGTGCCAGGTTTTTAAAACGCAGCGCTGTATTGCGTATCATATTGATTTATATTGATAATTTCTTTTAAAAACTCATTCGGGGCCTTTATTAACGACCCAATAAATAGGTCATATTTTACCCCTACGACCAAATATGGTCTTTTTTGAAGGATTTTTTGTTGAAGTGAATGATGGAAGATCGGAAAGGTATCGAATGCGGGCGCGGAAATCCTTCGATATACTGAAAGCCAAGCTGAGATGGAGCGGAGGCCGGCGCTTATTTTCTTTGGCGTGCTTTTTCCAATCGTTCACGTGCCATTTCTTTATCTTCCGCCGCTGCATCCGGGCTTGGCTGACTCCTTTTCGCCCGGGGTTCATAGCTCAGGTGACAGAGTACCGGGAAGTGATCGGAACCCACTGATTCCAGTAAGCGCAGCTCTATGAGGCGAAATGAGTCCGAGTGAAACACGTGGTCGAGCGGGAATCGTAGAAAAGGGTAATGAACTGGAAAGGTGTTGTAGAACCCGCGGCCCAGGCGGGGGTCGAGAAGTCCGCTGAGTTCCAGGAAAAGCTTCGTGGTCTTGGACCATGCCACGTCATTCATATCTCCGGCAATTATTCGGGGGCGATCTTTGCCCTGAACTTTTTTTCCCATTCGTACCATTTCGGCATCACGAGTGAGGGAGCCCTTGTCACTGGTAGGATCCGGCGGTCGGGGGTGGATTCCATGAAACCGGATTCGTTCGCCGTTTTCGAGCAAGATATCCGTGTGGATCGATGGGACGTCCTCCTCGACGATGAATGTAACTTCGGAATTCTCCAGCGGCAGCCGTGAGAAAAGCAGGATTCCGTAAGTATTCGATTGTGCCTGTCGTATTGAATGGGGAAAAGTTTCCTGCAAATGTTCCAGTGCCTTCTCCCAGTTTCGATCAGTTTCCAGGGCCAGGATCAGATCGGGGTTCTCCCTGGTAACCACCTTGATCCAGCGGTCATAGTGCTTGTTTTTCATTAGCACATTGCTGATGACAATCCGCAGGGTAGCGCTAGCGTCTGCCCCGTCGCTGCGTTCAACGGGGGATGGCGCGACAGGCGTATAAGGATAGATCCTGTAAATCTGTCCCCCCAGTGTGAATAAAAGGCATGCCACCAGGAGCCAGTCGATCCAGCCGGCTTTAAAAAAGACGATCATGTAGATCGCGGCTAATATTGCAGCGACCATGGTTATCTGAAGCCTCGGAAAATCCCAGATTCGAAGCGCCCAGTGCGGATGGTTGAAATAACTGGCCAGGGTTGCCGCAGCCATCATGAACTCGAGGATGAGTATTATCCATCTGCCCGTTGCGCCCAGGATTTCCAGCATCAACCAACCCCCTCTACGCCTGGTTTTTCAGTTGCTCTCCCATAAAAACCGGTGTTGACGAAAGCGTTTACCAGGATGTTGAAAAACGACTGCGCTTCGTTCGTGACGTTTTTCAACATCCTGGTAGGTGGGAGAGAGATCAGTATAAAAAAAATAAGGGAGCGCGGTCAGGTTGTCAAAAAAGAGGGGCAAAACGGGTGGACAATTCCGTGCGAAAAAGGGTCTTATATGACCAATGGGTAATATTTGACCGCTTTATTTGGACGTGGATGAGGTCCCAAATAGCCTTTTTTCAATTAAATCTATCTAAAAAATCAATATTATATGTGAATCTACCATGAAAGACAGCGCTTTGGCACAACAATTGAATTACAGAAAGCAGCGAACAAAAAAATCGCCGGAAACCGTTTCCGGGTACTGAAAAAAAACAGCAAAAAAAAGGGGGAAAGCAAGGGCTTGTGATTAATCGCTACTGTTTACAATCTTTGGACAAGGGGGAGGCATGAAATTTTTCAGGAAGCTTTTTTTGATTCTGGCATTGTTGAGTGCAATCAGCATCGGGACGCTCGGATGCGGCAATGACAATGGAATTGAAGAGACCGGCGAGGAGGCGGTGGAAACCATGGAGGAAGTCGGTGAAGACGCGGGCGAATCATTGGAGGAAGTTGGTGAAGAAGCAGAGGATGCCGTGGAGTGAGCGGATGCGCGTACCAATTTCCATTCCCGCAAACCGCGCATGGAATGACATCCGGAAAGGCCCGCACGTCGGCTTTGATGGAAACAGAGCCAGTTCAGAACTGGATTCGATAATAAATAATTAATGCGTCTGAAAGGAGACAAACATGTGGGATAATGTGATTCGATATGGCAGTTATGCTTATGCGTTTCGGGAACTCGCAAATATTGTTACCGGGTCGCGCACGATCCGGGCCCAGCAGGAGGCCAGAGACCGGAACATCAACTTGCTGGTCGGTTTAAGCGTTGGCACAGCCATGGGGCTGACTGCAGGCATACTTGTGGCGCCCCGGCCCGGCCGGGAGACCCGGGAAAAGCTCGCGAGTCGCACGAGTGAAATCGTGGAGAACCTGAAGGAAAAAGGTGCTGAGGCAAAAAAAAAATATACCGAGGGAGAATAAAGCAGTAAGACACCACGCCGTCCTCAGGCTCGCCGGGTTTGAGTGGGTATGAAGGACTTTGATAAAAGGGGATGGACATGGAATACGCGGTCACTTATGCCCAGCTGGGCTGGATGATTCTGTTTGTTGTAATTATTGGGATCGGTCTGTTTGCGACCATGGTGCTCAAGAATCTCAATCAGTTGTTAAAGGGCGTAAACGAAATCCTGGAAGAGAACATGGCGGAACTGAAGCGCATGATCCCCAACCTTGCGGCTGTTTCTGACAATGCGCGGACAATCACCGACGATGTCAGGAAACTGGTCAGTGATGGAGCTCAAGCTGTTGATCAGGTCACCGAAAGTACCCGGGAGACTGTGTTGAAGCTGAACCGGACAACCGACAATTTGGGTGCCTACGCGGTTATTATCGGTGAGGTCGCCAAAGTGCTGGTGGATTTGTATTACAAGGAGAAACAATAGCGCGGTTGCTTCCGGATTCGTATGCAAATCAGGGGGGGGCATACGTTGACAATGTTTAGGCTTTTGACCTGGTTTTAAAAAACAACATTATTATACGAGGAGAAAGACACATGAGACAGAAAATTTTTATATTCGTTATGGTTGGAATTTTGGCTTTTGCAAGTTTTTCAGGGTGCAGGCAAATGGGTGTATGGACTGGAGAAGGGGCTCAAGAGGTAGAAGAGGGTGCAGATAGCTTTGAGGACGGATACAAAGAGGGTAAAGACTAAAACTGACAGGCCTCCTGACCCCGTTACGGTTCTTCAGGCAGGGGGCCAAAAACCATAAACAGGAAACAAAACCATGGACTTAATCCGCATCCTTCTGGCAATCATTTTTCCCCCTCTTGGGGTATTTCTACAGGTCGGCATAGGGAAACACTTCTGGATCAACATCTTGTTAACTCTGCTCGGTTACATTCCGGGAATTGTTCACGCCGTTTGGGTGGTTGCCAAATACTGACCCGTGCCGGCCGCCGGGGAACAAATTCAGCAGGTATTTCCGGGCTGCCTGACCAAACAGGCAGAGGGCCCGGGAACATGGAATCAGTTCAAAACAATAGAAATTCGGGGAGGCATCATGTGGACCACAGTAATGAAAACCGGTATCTGTGTACTGGCGATGAAACAGATCGCGGATACGGTGATAGACAGACAGCAGCAGGATGAAAGAGCGCGAAGGCGCTACAGAAACCGGAATCTTTTGCTGGGATCGGCTTCCGGGGCGGCTGCTGGTGCAGCGGCAGGCCTGTTGCTGGCACCCCGCCCGGGCAGGGAGAGCCGAAAGATATGGCAATCCCGCGTGGTCTCATCTTTGAATGCGGCAAAGGAAAGCGTGTGTAAATAAAAATGTTTGGATACTCCCGGTTGCCGAAAACGGCCGGGACCGAAAGTATCCGTATCCCTGCTACTGATTCATGGCTGCGTTTGCCCTGTTAACCGCCGCTTGAATATCCTTTATCTCATCTGTAAGCCCGCTGCTCTTACTGGTTACTTCACGGGTCAGTGGTGCAATGGCCTGGATGCCCTTTGGCGTAAGGTCGTTTGAAAGATACTTCTGGATTTCCTTAAGGTCAGTTACGTAAGAATTGAGCCTCTCCTTTACTCCAATGCTGTTTGTGGCGATGTCCCCGTATATCCTGCTGAGCTCGCGTCGCCGTTGTTCACTGAGCTGCTGTATCCGCGGGTTTTTATAGTTATCGCCTTCTTTCTGCCACTCCTCAAAATAATCCGTGCCTCTGGCATTCATTTCATCGGTTTGTCTGGTAAAGTTTCTCTCCAGTTGATCCAGTTTTGAGACGTTTGCCGAAAATAACCGGAAGGCCTTTTCCACGTTGGAATTATCCGGTTTGACAAGTTCTTTGAGCGACGCCTCTGTTGCATCCAACTGAACGAGAAGCAATTTGATATTGCCGTCCATTTCTGTCATGGAGGTTTGCGCCTTTGTTGAACGCTCCATGCCAGTCGTGGCACAGCCCACCATGCCTGCAGCGGCTATGATGACAATGGCCAGTATAAATAGCATCCATCGATTTACTCTTTTCATTTTCAATTCCTTTCAGTTAATTGTGTCAAATAAGGGCGGCACCACCAAATACCAATTACCACCACCACTTTTCATTCAAGTTATGTGCCAGGTTTCCGGCTTGCGGCAACATGACGCCATCGTTCTGATTTCTCAGGGTAATATGCTGAAATTTACTTGCAGGAATCCAGTAACCGCCCAATAAAAAGGTCATATGTAACCGGTGATCAAATGTGGCCTTTTCCCGGCCTTCCCGGTGTCACAAACGAAGAAGAGAATGTAAGGAAAAAAATTGTTTACACGCAACCCAATGCCGGTTATAAAGCATTAAATTGAGATTATTTTTACTTGACCAAAAAAGCGCCCGGGCATTGCCCGGCGCAGCGCACGTCGTACGTCCGATCAAACACATGGAACGATCAATGACTGAAACCTACAAGAACGCCGGAACCGGAATTTTCCAGCAGGGAACAGACTTTCATCAGGGGATGGCAGTTGTCTCGCAAGACAGCAAGGTCCTTTATTGCAACCGCAGGTTTGCAGACATTGCCGCCGCCTCGCCCGAACAGATCATAGGGGCACGTATAACCGATATGGTTCAAAAAAATGACCGGGACCGCTTAGATGCGCTTCTTGCACGGACGCGTCTACAGGAGCAGACCTCAGCCCGATTTTGTTTTAATCCGGCAGGCAAAGAGAAAATTCCCTACAGCACATACATGCACAGCTTCAACGTTGGGGATCTCAGGGCGGTTTGCATGGTGGTGGGAAACAACGGCGGGCCTGCATGTGCATATATGACAGCTCCGGAGGTTGGGCCGGCTGAGAAAATGGCAGGACCGGCCGATGACCCGCCGGAAAAGTGGACAGATTCGCCCTTAAAAATCATGCTTGTAGACGACCATGCCGTAATGCGGCAGGGGCTTGCAATGCTTTTGTCCAACTACGACGACATCCATGTCATCGGGGAGGCCTCGGATGGAAAAGAGGCGGTGAAACTGGCCCGGGAGATCAACCCGGACATTATTCTAATGGATATCAGCATGCCGGAGATGAACGGAATCGAGGCCACCCGCATTATTAATGCCGAGCTGCCGCATATCCGGATCATCGGGCTGTCCATGTTTGACGCCGCGGATCAGGCCGCAGATATCCGGCAGGCCGGTGCCCGCCAGTA
>JAABUA010000032.1 GCA_011389515.1 Desulfobacteraceae bacterium | reverse complement strand
ATCCTGCTTGCGGGAAAAATCAGCATCCGTCATCTGGAATTCCTGCTTCATCATCTCGACCCAGGCGTCGCTGGGATGCTTGAACTGCGAAGGATCGCCATACTTGGCAATGGACCGGAACGTACCGGGAACCGGGGCATTTTCCGTCCAATCCGGCTTGAAATGCTTGTTTTTCATAATGATGCTTCTCCCTGATGTGCCGGCATCCCGGCTTTATGGCTGTCTTGCCATGGATTCCTTCACGGCCGCTTCCGCAAACAGGAGCACTTCCTGCATGATTCTGCGGGCTTCCCCGGATTTTTGATCCCGGATGGCGGCGAAGATATCCCGGTGAAATGCAAGGGACCGTTCGATATTTTGTTTTTTTTCGAAATAAAGAAGGACATGGTCGCGAAAGAGCTGGTTGAAAAAGTTAAGCATGATGGTGTAGAGCAGGTTGCCGGAGGCCCTTGCAATCACCCGGTGCACCTGGATATCCTGCTCCATAACGACTGAATCCTCACGGAATATGATCCGTTCAAGATCGGCAAGGTCAGCGGAACTGCGCCTCATCGCGGCCAGACGGGCCATCTCCGGAACCATGATTCGCCGCACTTCCAAAACATCAAGGAGCGCCCCATTACCATCGTCCATGCCGGATACGACCCGGATCAGATCGATACTGCCGCTCTCCATGTAATCTCTGACATAGACACCGTCGCCATGCCGGATATCGAGTAGTTCGACATGCTCAAGCTTGCGCAGGGCTTCCCGAACGGTTGCGCGGTTGACTTGCAGGGATTCAGCCAACTCCCGCTCCGGCGGAAGCCGGGTGCCGGGCGCCAGCATACCGGTCAGGATCTGTTTCTGAAGGATGCTCACGATTTCCTCATGGAGCCGCGAACGCGCAAGCGGTTGGGCAAAAACGGTGTTGCCTGGCATCATTGTATCCCTTTTGGCAGGGTCTCTATCGGATTATGGTTTACTGGTTCAACCAATAAACCAATATGCGGGGATTTGCAACACTTTTACTTACATTGGTGACACAAAACCTGGTGGACAAAAGGCAGCCAATAGCGTATATTTGTAATATGACATACTTCAGCTGGAGTTCCGAAAAAAATGAACTATTAAAACAGTTGCGGGGAATTTCCTTTGAGGAAATCGTCTATCTGATCGAGTCGGACCGGATAATCGGGATCGAACAGCACCCGGGACGGCCGAATCAAAAACTGTATATTTTGGAAATAAATCATTACGCATATGTCGTCCCATTCCTGGAGACAGAAGAAACGATTTTCCTGAAAACGGCCTTTCCAAGCCGAAAATATACCCAAAGATACGGGTTACAGGGGGAGTAATGGATAACTTGAACAAAAAAAAGGGGCAATCTCCGTTTGATCCAATCGATGAAGAAGAAAAAAAGCTGATGGAGTCCATTGAAAAAGAGGAGTGGAAGGCGGTTGGCAATTTTGAGCAGGAGAAAAAAAAAGCATTGGAAGCCGCCCGCAAAACCTTGCGAAAAGACAAGCGGATAAACCTGCGCCTCACGGAAAAGGACTACCGCCGGATACAGATCAAGGCCATTGAAGAAGGGATTCCTTATCAAACGCTTATTTCCAGCATCGTGCACAAATACCTGGATAAGGAGCAGGGGTCAAACTTTTAGACTCGCTATCCTTTCAGGTATCACTCAATGCTTATCATAGCTTATCATAAAAAAAAGCCCCACAAAACGGGGCTTTTTATAATTTATTGGCTGAGGGTCCAGGATTCGAACCTGGGTTAACGGGGCCAGAACCCGCCGTCTTGCCGCTAGACCAACCCTCAAAAACGTTTATAAAATAACAAAACAAGAAGACATGTCAAGCCAAATCTTTCGGGCCGAACACGTCAGGCGGAAGCATCGGATTTCCCGGACAAGACCGCGATGCACCGTTGGATACGGGATATGGTTTCCCCTTTGCCCAACACCTCCATCATTTCAAAAATCCCGGGGCTGACCGTTTTCCCGACCAGCGCCAGACGCAGCGGCTGTGCGATCTTCCCGAAACCGAGACCGGTTTCATCCATGATTTTCTGGAATACGGGCGCAAGGCTTTTCTCATCAAAAGCATCCTGATCCGAAAGCGCGTAGGCAAGCTTTACCAGGGCCTCGATATTTTCGGGCTGCAAAAATTTCTTTGCCCCTTTTTCATCATAAGACTGCGGGGCGATGTAATAAAACAGGGCCCCTTCGGCCATTTCCACAAAGGTTTTGCTGCGGGCCTTGAGCGTGCAGATCACCCGGTGCAGGTACTTATCCTCCCGGGCGTCGATTCCCCTTTCCGACAGAAACGGCAAAAGGTGGGGGGCAAGCCTTTCCGCCGGCGCACTGTGAATGTGCTGGGCGTTTAATGCCAGCAGTTTTTCAGGATTGAACACCCCTGCGGATTTGCCGACGTTCTTGAGGGAAAATTTTTCAATGAGCTCTTCCTTTGAAAAAAACTCCTGGTCCCCGTGGGACCAGCCCAGCCGGACCAGGTAATTCAACAGGGCATCAGGATAATACCCCATCTCCCGGTAGGCGGTGACGGACATGGCCCCGTGGCGCTTGCTCAGGCGGGCCCTGTCGTCCCCCAAAACCATGGGAACATGGCCGAAAACGGGAACGTTTGCACCCATGGCCCGGTAAAGCAGAATCTGGCGGGGTGTGTTGCTGATGTGGTCATCCCCGCGGATGATGGTATTGATTTTCATGGTGATATCATCCACGACCACTGCCAGGTTGTACATGGGGCTGCCGTCGCTGCGCCGGATGATGAAATCGTCAATTTCGCTGTTTGAAAAAACGATGTTTCCCCGGATGACATCCTCTAAAATCGTATTTCCTGCGATCGGCGTTTTGAACCGGACCACCGCATCCGATGACGCGGGAAGACCTTTTTCCCGGCAGGTGCCGTCGTATCTTGGATTTTCCCCCCTTGCCTTTGCCGCCTGCCTCATCTCTTCGATACGCTGGGCTGAACATGTGCAGTAATAGGCATTTCCGGACGCGACCAGCTCTTCCACATACGCACTGTATATGTCATATCGCTGCGACTGGTAATAGGGCCCCTCGTCATAGTCGATGCCCAGCCACGCTAGCGCATCAAAAATGGCATCCACGGACTCCTTTGTGGACCGGACCGCATCGGTATCCTCGATTCTCAGGATGAATTTGCCCCGGTTGTGACGGGCATAAAGCCAGTTGAAAAGTGCCGTGCGGGCGCCGCCGATGTGCAAATATCCCGTGGGGCTCGGGGGAAAACGGGTAATTATGGTGTCCATTTATATCCATTCCTGTTATTCATTCAAATGGTCCTGACCGCTGACCAATAATATCCAGATTTATAAAATTTTTTAAAATACCCCACAAAGTTTTTAAAATCAAGAGGGCATTAAAAATACTTCCCTTAAATCCCTTGACATCACAGGCAATTTAACATACTAGAATAATACCCTTTTTGAATCGGATTGTTAAAATTTATTTTAAAATATCAAATAGTTAGGAGATATACACCATGGCTGTTCCCAAGGGAAAAGTTTCAAAATCAAGGCGGGACAAGCGCCGAACCCATCAAAAAATCAACGGGCCCAATGTGGCTTCTTGCGCGCAATGCGGAGAGCCCACCATGCAGCACCATGCATGCCCGGAATGCGGCAACTACAGGGGCAGAAACGTCCTTGAAAAAAGCGAATAACAGCCGTTTTGACGGACATTGCCGGACCGCATGTAACCGGCAGTAATGCGGCGTGACATGCGGCAGCGGTTATCCCCATGGACAACAACCTGAAGCGGACGATCATCGTAACCGGTGGAAGCAGGGGGATCGGGCGGAGCATATGCCTGGCCTTTGCAGATAAGAATACCTGCGTCTTTTTCAACTACCTGTCTTCTGAGAGACAGGCATCGCTGACAGAAAAAGAGATCAATGACGCCGGCGGGTTTGCACGGGGAATCCAGGCCGACATGGGCTCGGAACAAGATCTGGAAAAATTTTTCAAGGGGGCAATGGATGAAACCGGCCGCATTGATGTGCTGGTAAACAACGCCGGCATGACAAAGGATTCTTTGCTGCCGCGGATGAAATCCGGGGACTGGGACAGGGTAATGGATGTCAACCTCAAGGGAGCGTTTATCTGCACAAAACTCGCGGCCCGGCCCATGATGCGCCAGAAAAGCGGCAGAATCATCAATATCACTTCCATTGCCGGAATTGCGGGAAATCCCGGTCAAGCCAATTATTCCGCGGCAAAGGCCGGTCTTGTGGGGCTCACAAAAACCACCGCCCTGGAGCTGGCGTCGAGAAACATCACCGCCAATGCCATTGCCCCCGGGTATATCGAAACCGGAATGACAGAGGGCCTTGCAGAAAGCCGGACTTCTGAAATTATCGCCAGAATTCCCATGGGCTTTGCAGGAACACCCCAGGACGTCGCAGGAGTGGCCGTTTTCCTGGCATCGGATGCGGCACGCTATATCACCGGACAGGTGATCCACGTGAATGGCGGCTTGTATACGTAATGCCTCATGCGATATAACATTACTTATCAAACTTGATGAACTTGTAAAAAGTCACAAGATACGTAACAGATGGCTACGTTTAAAGTGCCATCAAACTTCAGGGAGTTGACAATATGACCATCGAAGAAAAAGTCAGAAAGCTCATTGCCGAAAAACTGGAAGTGGACTACCAGGATGTTGTTCCCCAGGCATCCCTGATCGATGATTTGGGAGCGGACTCTCTTGCGCTGGTAGAGCTTATCATGACGATGGAGGAAGAATTCGACATCGAGGTGCCCGATGATGATGCCGAAAGACTGATTACCGTGGAAAACGCCATCAGCTACATCAAGGAAAAAACCGCCGCCTGATTTTTTCACGACATTTTTTTTCAACACATACATTTAAATTGGTAAACAGATGCAATCTCTAATCATCGGTTCAGACCACGCGGGATACCTGCTCAAAGAAGCCATAAAGCCCCTCCTTTCCGAACTCGACTACACAATCGAAGATGCCGGACCCCATGATGAAGAATCGGTTGACTATCCGGATTTCGGCAACCACGTGTCCCGAATGGTGGCCGGCGGGAAATTCGACCGCGGTATTTTGATCTGCGGCACCGGTATCGGCATGTCCATGGTGGCAAACCGGTATCCTGAAATCCGGGCGGCGCTCTGCAACGATCTTTTTTCCGCAATCATGAGCCGGCGGCACAATGACGCCAACATCCTTGTCATGGGCGGACGCGTCATCGGTATCGAACTCGCAAAGGAGATCGTTCGCGCCTGGGCAACCACCCCTTTCGAAGGGGGGAGGCATGCGGACCGGATCGAAAAATTCAGCAAATGCCAAAGGTCTGACCAAAAAACGGAGTAAAGGATAAAAAGGGCAAAAAACGCTTATGAATCAAATAACAGATGCACAGCCGGACGTAACACAGATACAAGAGGTTGATCCTGAAATCGCAGAAGCCATTTCCCATGAATTTCAGCGCCAGAAAACAACCCTTGAGCTCATTGCCTCGGAAAACATTACCAGTCCCGCTGTTATGGCGGCACAAGCCAGCGTAATGACCAACAAATATGCAGAAGGGTATCCGGGGAAGCGCTATTACGGAGGGTGCGAATACGTTGATATTGCTGAAAACAAGGCCATTGAACGCGCCAGGGACTTATTTGACGCACAATACGCCAATGTGCAGCCGCACTCGGGCTCACAGGCGAACATGGCTGTTTTTTTCGCGCTTCTGGAACCCGGAGACACCATTCTGGGAATGGATCTTTCCCACGGCGGCCATCTGACCCACGGTGCCGCGGCAAGTTTTTCCGGACGATTTTTCAATTTCGTCCACTATGGTGTCGGGAAAGAGACAGGAACAATTGATTACGAACAGGTCGAGACCCTCGTGCAAACCCATAAGCCGAAAATGGTCATTGCCGGGGCAAGCGCCTATCCCCGGTTTATTGATTTCGAGGCGTTTGCCAGAATCGCCAAATCGGTAAATGCCTGGTTCATGGTAGACATGGCCCATATTGCGGGTCTTGTGGCGGCAGGGAAACACCCCTCTCCCGTTCCCCACGCAGACGCCGTAACATCGACGACCCACAAAACCCTGCGCGGCCCCCGGGGCGGCCTTATTCTGGCGAAGACGGATCTGGGAAAAAAGATAAACAGCCAGATTTTCCCGGGCATACAGGGGGGCCCGCTGATGCATGTGATTGCTGCCAAAGCGGTCGCATTCAAACTGGCAAAATCCGAAGGGTTCAGGAAATACCAGTCGCGCGTGGTCAAAAATGCCGCTGCCCTGGCAAATCGCCTGATGCAGGACGGCATAAAGCTTATCTCGGACGGCACCGATAACCATATGATGCTGGCCGATCTCAGAAATTTGGGCATCACCGGCAAAACAGCCGAAGAAACCCTTGAAAAAGCAGGGATCACCGTCAACAAGAATACCGTACCCTTTGACACGGAAAGCCCTTTCGTCACGAGCGGTATACGAATCGGAACCCCGGCGGTGACAACCCGCGGCATGAATGAACCGGAAATGGAGAAAATCGGCCGGTTCATTATCGATGCGCTCAAAAATCCCGGCGACAGCCGCCGGATAGAAGACATCCGCAAACAGGTAACCGATTTGTGCGAAGGATTTCCGCTGTACACGGAGGATTGAAAAAAATGCCCGACACCGACAAGCGCCCGTCCTGGGACACCTATTTCATGGAGATCGCCGCACTGGTTGCCAGGAGATCGACATGCCTGCGCAGGGCGGTGGGCGCGGTGATCGTCAAAAACCGCAGAATTCTTTCCACGGGCTATAACGGTGCACCGTCCGGTATCGCACATTGCGTGGACAGGGGCTGTCTCCGGGAGACCATGCGGATTGAATCCGGCCAGCGCCATGAACTCTGCCGCGGCATACACGCCGAGCAAAATGCAATTATTCAGGCTGCCTATCATGGCGTAAGCATACAGGATGGCACCCTCTACTGCACCAACCTCCCCTGCGCCATCTGCACAAAAATGATCATCAATGCGGGCATTCATGACATCTGTTACGAAGAAGGGTACGCCGATGAATTGTCAATGACCCTTCTTGATGAAGCAGGCATTCACCCAAGGCAGGTCCGTCTGCAGACGGAAAAGGGATAAAACAATGAAATGTCCTTTTTGCGGAGAAAACAACAACAAGGTCATCGATTCCAGGTTGAGCAAGGATGGCAACGCAATCCGGCGGCGGCGGGAGTGCATGTCGTGCGACAGGCGATTTACCACGTACGAATACATCGAAGAAATCCCGCTGATGATTATCAAGAAGGACCGGCGCAGGGAAGAATTCAGCCGGGAAAAAGTGCGCTCCGGCATCCAAAGGGCTTGTGAAAAGCGGGAAATCAGCATGAACGTCATTGAGTCCTTTATTGAAGAAATCGAAAGAGACCTTCGCGAATCGGAGGAAAAGGAAATTTCATCAACGGTCATCGGAGAGAAAATAATGGCAAAGCTCCACGAAATAGACAAAGTCGCCTATGTCAGGTTCGCATCCGTTTACCGGGATTTCAAGGATGTGAACGATTTTGTCACCGAGCTTAAGGATCTGCTGGATCAAAGATAGCCGTTATTCTGATACATTTCGCGAATGGTTCCGTAATCGATTTTGCGGAACCATTATTGTTGATGGACCCGTAAAAAGTCACAAAATCAGTAACAGACGGCTTTGTAAAAAGCGCAAGATCAAGGCGCGAGCAATTTTTGAGGAATCGAGCGTACTTAGCCGTACGTGAGATTCTTCAAAGATTGCTCGTAACGCAGATATTGGATTTTTTACGAAGCCGTCAAAATGGCACCGATCCATGGAAAACACGGACACCGTTTATATGAAAATGGCCCTTGCCCTGGCTGAGAAAGGACGCGGGTATACCTCTCCCAATCCCATGGTCGGTGCGGTGATAGTGAAAAACGGGAACATCATCGGGCGCGGGTATCACCAGGCCGCGGGCAAACCGCATGCAGAAGTCAATGCCATCGCCGATGCCGGAGACGAAACCATCGAGGCGACAATGTATGTCACCTTGGAGCCGTGCAACCATTACGGCCGGACCCCGCCATGCACCCGTGCCATCATCGGGGCAAAAATCAAGCGGGTGGTGGTGGCCATGACCGACCCGAATCCCGGCGTTGACGGCGGCGGCTGCGACTTTTTAAGAAATAACGGAGTGGATGTCGTCACGGGCGTCTGCGAAGCGGAAGCACAAAAGCTAAACGCTTTTTTCAGTAAGTATGTGCGGACAGGACTACCGTATGTGATCTTAAAATGCGCTGCCACCCTTGACGGGAAAATCGCAACAGAGACCGGCGATTCAAAATGGATTACCGGCACCGCCGCCAGGCAGCACGCACACCGGATACGCCACGCCGTCGACGGCATCTTGGTCGGCGTTGATACGATCAACGCGGATGATCCGAATCTGACAACCCGCCTTGAGGACGTAAACGGCAAAAATCCGCTGCGGATTATCCTGGACTCGCGGCTCACCCTTCCGGAAAACGCCGAAATAATAAAAGAAAACCAGGCTCCCGGAACAATTATCATTACCGGGCTTGATGTTCCCGGCGAAAAACGGAAAAAACTGATAAAACGGGGGGCAAGAGTCATGGAGATGCCCCTGAAAGACGGCCGGATCGATCTACTTCCCCTTATGGAGATGCTCGGCAAAATGTCTATTACCAGTATACTGGTCGAAGGGGGGAGCAGGGTCTCCGCATCCATGCTCAAAGCCGGGGTGGTTGACCGCATTTGTTTTTTTTATGCACCGAAAATACTTGCAGGAGATGGCATCTCCATCTGCAGGGGGCCGGGACCGGAAAAAATGGCATCCGCCATACAGGTTGAAAACATTGAGATAAACCGCTTTGAGGATGACATCCTGATTGAAGGGGATGTGATTTATTAAAGGCGCTACCGGCGGGATGCACAAGCGCCTTTTGGGTTTGCCCACGGGTAACGGCGGAGGAAATGCCGGTTTTCATTTCCGGAAAAATCAATTATAGATAATTGATATCGGTAAAACATCTTGATAAAAGAGCAATATCATGTTTACGGGCATCATTGAAACAATGGGGAGCGTTGTGGCCGCAAGGCCGGCAGCGGCCGGCAGCCGGATGACCATCCGGGCCGATATGGACCTGGCGTCCACGAAAATCGGTGACAGTATCGCCGTAAACGGGGCGTGCCTCACAGCGGTCGAATTATCCGGTTCCGTCTTTGCCGTGGACATATCTCCGGAAACCTTGACAAAGTCCACACTGGGCGATACAAAACCGGGTACCCGCGTCAACCTGGAGCGTGCCATGAGACTTTCCGACAGGCTCGACGGCCACCTCGTTTCGGGGCATATTGACGGACAGGGGAAAATAACATATATCAGGGACCTTGGCAGCATCCTCGTAATCGGCTTTGCGGTTGAAGAGGCGCTTGCCCGGTACATGATCAAAAAAGGCTCTGTTGCCGTTGACGGCATCAGCCTAACGATAAACAAATGCGACAATCATGGTTTCGAAGTTACCATAATACCGCATACGTGGAAAATTACGAGCCTTGGCATCAAAAAAGCCGGGGATTTTATCAATATTGAAACCGATATCATCGGCAAGTACGTGGAAAAATTTTTAACGGGACATTCAACCGAAAAACCGGATCAAATGCCAAAGTCCGGAATTGACATGGAAATGCTGGTCAAAACGGGGTTTCTGTAGCAGGCGTCCCGGCATAATCCATTTAAAAACAAGCTTCATTTTGATGAACATCAAGTTTTATTATATTTTTATATATACGGAGACACAAGCAAATGGGACATTTAACGATTGATCAGGCCATCGAGGAGATACGCGCCGGGAAAATGGTCATTCTCGTGGATGACGAGGACAGGGAGAATGAAGGAGATTTGACCATGGCCGCAGAGGCGGTTACGCCGGAAGCCATCAATTTCATGGCCCGCTATGGCCGCGGACTGATCTGCCTTGCACTTACACCGGAAAAAGTGGATGCGCTCGACCTGCCCATGATGGTGAGCCACAACACATCCCCGTTTACAACGGGGTTCACCGTATCCATCGAGGCCAAGAAGGGCGTTACCACCGGCATTTCCGCTGCGGACCGTGCAACCACGATTCGGACAGCCATTGCAGATAATGCAAAACCCGATGACCTGGTCCGACCCGGCCATGTATTCCCGCTGCGTGCAAGACGGGGCGGCGTCATCGTCAGGACCGGGCAGACGGAAGGCTCCGTGGACCTTGCCCGCCTGGCCGGATTAAAGCCCGCCGCAGTGATCTGCGAAATAATGGACGATGACGGCACAATGGCACGCATGCCCTCTCTTGAAAAATTCAGCGAAGAGCACGGTATCGGCATATGCACCGTTGAAGACCTTATCGAATACCGCATGCGCAATGAATCATTCGTCCGAAAAGTGGTGGAGACTTCCGTCCCCACGGCAATCGCGGGAGAATTCAAGGTCGTCGTTTACGAAAACGACGTGGATGACTACCAGCATATTGCCCTTATCAAAGGAGAGATCGATCCGGAAAAGCCCACACTGGTCCGTGTGCATTCCGAATGCCTGACAGGGGATATTTTTTCTTCCCTGCGCTGCGATTGCGGGGAGCAACTGCACCAGACCATGAAAATGCTCGAAGAAGAGGGAAGCGGCGTTTTGCTTTACGTGCGGCAGGAAGGACGCGGCATCGGGCTGGTAAACAAGCTCAAGGCATACGTGCTCCAGGACCAGGGGTATGACACCGTGGAAGCCAATGAAAAACTCGGTTTCAAGGCAGACCTTCGCGATTACGGCATAGGCGCCCAGGTTCTGGCCGATCTGGGCATTCAGAAAATGCGCCTTATAACCAACAATCCCAAAAAAATCGTCGGCCTGGAAGGATATGGCATTACCGTCGTCGAACAGGTTCCCATAAAAACAACGCCCAACCGGTACAACCAATGCTACCTGGAATGCAAGCAGCTAAAGATGGGGCATTACCTGAGTCTTGACCCCGGGGATGAATCCAAAACAAAGAGGAAAACCCATGCCTGAATTAATCGAAGCCAGTTTGAATGCCGGCGGGAAGCGGTTTGCCATCATCGTCAGCCGGTTTAACGATTTTATTTCCGAAAAACTGCTTTCCGGCGCAATTGACGCTCTCGTCCGGAGTGGCGGCAAAGAAAAAGACATTACCGTTGTAAAAGTCCCCGGTGCGTTTGAAATTCCGCTGGTGGCCAAAAAGATTGCGCAAAAAGGCAAACATGATGCGGTCATATGCCTCGGTGCCGTTATACGCGGTTCTACGCCGCATTTTGATTACGTCAGCGCAGAGGTGTCCAAAGGTGTTGCCGCAGCGGGCATGGAAACAGATGTGCCGGTTATTTTCGGCGTCATCACCACGGACACCATTGAACAGGCTATCGAAAGAGCCGGAACCAAGGCCGGAAACAAGGGATGGGATGCCGCGATCGCCGCTATTGAAATGGCCAACCTGTTTGATGCCATTAACCGGTAACTTCAACAGATGACAACCCGTCGAAAATCGAGGGAATCCGCCCTTCAGGCACTGTTCAGCATTGATATGAGGGACGGATGCCGAGAGCCTTACAACGATGAAGCGACAGAAGGCCTCTGCCAGATGCTGGATGTGCCTGATGCATCGCGGGACTATTTTTTAGACCTGGTCAAAGGCGTTTTCGGACATTTTGAAGCCATCGACCACTGCATCTCCGATACATCCAGCAATTGGAAGCTTTCCAGGATGTCGACGGTTGATCGGAACATCATCCGGATCGCAGTGTATGAAATGCTGTATAAAGATGATATTCCGCCCAGCGTGGCCATCAACGAAGCCATAGAAATCGCCAAGAAATTCGGCACAGAAAAGTCCGGACCGTTCATAAACGGCATTCTGGACAGTATATACAAGCATTTTAAAAACCGGAAACCGGAAGACTGATGCCTGTGAGGAGGCCGCCACTGCATCTGCCTTTGGCGCCAGTCAGAAATGGAACTCTGTACGCCAGAACGATAAAACAAGGAGCCTTTTATGAAAAAAAGACAAATTATTCTCAGCCAGGATGAAATGCCCCGGCAATGGTATAATATTCTTGCGGATATCAAAATGAACCCACCGCTGGGGCCGGACGGCAAACCGATTGGCCCGGAACAGCTTGCCCCGGTGTTTCCCATGAACCTGATCGAGCAGGAAGTCAGCACCCAGCGCTGGATTGACATCCCTGAAGAGGTATTAGATGTACTCAGCATCTGGCGCCCCGCTCCCATGGTACGTGCCTATAATTTGGAAAAAGCGCTGGACACGCCGGCAAGGATTTATTTCAAAAACGAATCCGTCAGCCCTCCTGGAAGCCATAAACCAAACACGGCCGTGCCCCAAGCATACTATAACAAGATTTTCGGCATCAAAAAAATGACCACGGAAACCGGTGCCGGTCAATGGGGAAGCGCCCTTTCCTTTGCCTGTTCCCATTTCGGGATCGAATGCAAGGTGTTCATGGTGAGAATCAGCTTTGACCAGAAACCCTACCGCAAGACCATGATGGCGGCATGGGGGGGGAAGTGTGTTCCCAGCCCGTCCATGGACACAAAAGCCGGAAAAGATGCGCTGGAAAAAGATCCGAACACACCTGGAACGCTGGGCATTGCAATCAGTGAAGCCATCGAGGCGGCCGTCAGCGACGAAACCGGTCAGACACGCTATTCCCTTGGCAGTGTGCTCAACCATGTCATGCTGCACCAGACCATCATCGGGCTGGAGGCAAAAAAACAGATGAAACTGGTCGGTGAATATCCGGACGTAATCATCGGCTGCGCCGGCGGCGGCAGCAATTTCGCCGGGCTGGCATTTCCTTTCGTGCTCGACAAAATAAATGGCAAGCAAATAGACATCTACCCGGTTGAACCGGCCGGCTGCCCCACCCTGACACGGGCGCCGTTTGTATATGATCATGGGGACACTGCGAAATATACGCCGCTTCTGCCCATGCACAGTCTCGGTCACGCATTCGTTCCTCCGCCCATTCACTCCGGCGGACTGCGGTATCACGGAATGGCCCCCACGGTGAGCCAACTGGTAAATGAAGGCATCCTCCAGGCGAGGTCCGTAACCCAGGGCAAAGCCTATGCCGCAGGAATCCTGCTTGCCAGGACCGAAGGGATCATACCGGCTCCGGAGACCAACCACGCGCTCGCAGCGGTGGTGGAGGAAGCCATAAAGGCGAAGGAAGAGGGAAAAGAAAAAGTAATCCTGTTCAACTGGAGCGGGCATGGTCTTCTGGATCTCAGTGCTTATGAGGCATTTCTTTCCGGAAACCTGAAAGAAGATATTGAGCTTTCGGACGATTTGCTTGCCCAATCAGAAAAGGTTTATGCGGATTACCCAAAACCCGGCCGGCTCAAAAGCCGGTAAACAGAACAAATGATGCATTCGTAAAAAGTCGCGATCAGATACGTGAGATTCTTAAAGGATTGCTCGCAACGCAGATATTGGACTTTTTGCGAAGTCGTCAACAAATAAAACCGGAAAAGAAAGCATATGGTCGACCCTCCGGATAAAAATCAGCATCCCATGCAACAAAAGCGCCGTTGCCCGCGCCTGGGGCATGACATTGCTTTCGAGTATTGCCTGATGAGCGGAGAAGGCGATTCCATATGCTGGAAAATTTTTGACTGCTGGTGGGAAATCTTTGACGTGGAAACTTACCTGAAAGCAAACCTGCCGGAGGAAGAATACCGCCGGCTGGCGCAAAAAGAACCCAAAAACAAGGTAACGTCGATTCTTGAAATAATGGAAGCCGCAAAAAAACGAACCGGAAGAAATCCGGGGGAATAAAGGAGGCGGATGATGATTGTAAAGACGCTGGCGGTTGGTCCCATCATGGCCAACTGCTATATCATTGGCTGCGAAGAATCAAGAAACGCAGCCGTTATAGATCCCGGTGATGAAGCCGACCGGATACTGGTGGCCCTGTCCGAAGAAAATCTGACAGTCAAATACATCTTAAATACACATGGCCATTTCGATCACGTGGGCGCCAACAAGCGATTGAAGGATGTTACCGGTGCAAAACTGGCCATCCATCCGGATGATGCGGCCATGCTCGATGCCGTGAACATGGCTGCGGCATCCTTCGGCATGGCCGGGGAAAATTCCCCGCCGCCGGATGTACTGATCAAAGACGGGGACAAAATCACTTTCGGAAGCATATCGCTTCGTGTGATCCATACGCCGGGGCATTCACCGGGCGGGGTTTCCTTTCATACCGACGGCATCGTATTTGTCGGCGACACCCTTTTTGCCGGATCCATTGGAAGAACCGATTTTCCCGGGGGAGATTACAACACCCTCATATCCAGTGTCAGAAACAAGCTTTTCGTTCTTCCAGACGACGTTACGGCGCTTACGGGGCACGGTCCCGCCACGACCATCGGCCACGAAAAACAGACGAACCCGTTTTTCAGGTAACAACCCGGAATAACAAAAACGGGGCGGCGCCTGTTACCATAGGGGGGGCAATCAGAATGCGCCCAGCTGACATGGTTTGACCTTGATCTCCAGGGCTTCACAGGCGCCGCTGACATCCATTTTTTTCAGGCTCATATTATCGGCTATCTGAAAAGCGGCGCTGCAGGGAAGCCTGCCGTCCACAAGATTTTTCTCGATCGCCGCGGCAAGATGCATATTTACCGGATGGGCAGGCGCTGCAATCTTTTTTTCCGGTCGATATCCGAACAGTCCGAGTTGACAGGCGGTCAGCTTCAAGCCCATCTCGTCCGCATACCGCCCGATAACCGAAGGACTGGTTCCCAATGCTTTTGCGGCCGCGAAGGCCTGCTTGCAGGCAAGCTCCCCGCTGTTTGAATGTTTTGTGACTGTTTTTCGAAAAAGCGCATCCTGCGTGCCTTGCTGGTTTTCTGTTTCCATGAATTTCCCCCGTTATTTTCGTCGTGCAGACGCTGTCGCAGCGTATTTCCCTTGAACTCCCCGCCACGGTTTGGTAAACATTCGATATTAACGACATTTTAAACCAAATCATAAGCTTTTCAAATTGTATTTCAACTATACAGAAAAATGTCTATTGAAATAACACGCAGGAATACCCGGCAGATACATGTCGGTAACGTGGCAGTGGGTGCGGGGGGGCCTGTCCGTGTTCAGTCCATGACGAATACATTCACAGACGACGTTGCGTCAACGGTTTCCCAGATAAAACGCCTTGAATCCGCAGGCTGCGAAATTGTCCGGGTTGCCGTTCCGGATTTGGCGGCCGCCGAGGCACTTCGCCGGATAAAAAAGAAAATCTCCATCCCCCTTATTGCCGATATTCATTTTGACTTCAAGCTGGCCATTTCCGCCATTATATCCGGCGCCGATGCCATTCGCATCAATCCAGGCAATATCGGAGGGGAAAAACACATCCGCACCATCGTCGATGTCGCCAGAGACCACGATATATCCATCCGTATCGGTGTCAATTCCGGATCGTTGGAAAAAAATCTTCTGGAAAAATACGGCGGTCCCGCAGCCGGGGCATTGGTGGAAAGCGCGATCAACCATGTCGACTTTCTGAGATCCATCGGCTTTGATCAGGTAAAGGTATCGATCAAATCATCCGATGTGCTGAGGACAATCGAGGCCTATCGCCTGTTTTCAGCAGCATCGGACGTCCCCCTCCATGTTGGCGTTACCGAGGCCGGGGGGTTGTATGCCGGTATCGTAAAATCGGCAATCGGCATCGGAAATCTTCTTTTGGACGGGATCGGCGACACCTTGCGGGTTTCTCTGACAAGGGATCCTGCCGAGGAAGTCCGGGTTGGATATGAAATATTGAGAGCCCTGGGCATCCGGAGACGGGGACCGGAAATAATTTCCTGCCCCACTTGCGGAAGATGTGAAATTGATTTATTTTCAATCGCCGAGGAAGTGGAAAACGCCCTTATGACAATGACATCGCCTGTAAAAGTGGCCATAATGGGCTGCGTGGTAAACGGACCCGGGGAAGCCAAAGAGGCCGATGTGGGAATTGCCGGCGGCCGGGATACAGGTATTTTGTTTAAAAAAGGAAAAGTAGTTCAAAAATTTCCGCAAAACCGGCTGGTTGAAGAACTCCTCGCTGCAATTGCGGCCATAGAAGCCGAGAAGAACAACCAGTAATAGAGGCGAAAGGGCTGCAAGGGCGTCTTTTTTTTCAACCACGCTAAAAAGATAAGGACCGGAAATGTCAAAACAGGAACAGACTGCAATTTCACCCACCCGAATGGAAAACTACCCGGAATGGTATCAACAGGTGATCAAGGCCTCTGAAATGGCCGAGCTCTCGCCGGTCCGGGGATGCATGGTGATCAAGCCCTGGGGATATGGATTGTGGGAAAATATTCAACGCCTTTTAGACGACATGTTCAAGGTCACCGGTGTCAAAAACGCGTATTTCCCTCTTTTCATCCCCATCAGTTTTCTGGAGAAGGAAGCCGAACACGTCGAAGGGTTTGCCAAAGAATGCGCCGTGGTTACCCATCACAAGCTGGAAAAGGGAGAAAACGGTCGACTGGTGCCGGCAGGCAGGCTTAATGAACCGCTTATCGTCCGTCCCACTTCCGAAACCATTATCGGCGACGCTTTTTCCAAATGGATCAGGAGTTACCGGGACCTCCCCATGCTGATCAACCAGTGGGGCAACGTGGTCCGTTGGGAGATGCGCACCCGCATTTTTCTGAGAACCAGCGAATTTCTGTGGCAGGAAGGGCATACCGTTCATGCGACCAAAAACGAGGCCCTGGAACGGACGTATATGATGCTCGATATTTACAAGCGGATGGCCGAGGAGCTGCTTGCCATCCCCGTAATTACCGGAGAAAAAACAGAAGCTGAAAAATTCCCGGGTGCCGAGACCACCACCTGCATTGAAGCCATGATGCAGGACAGAAAAGCGCTTCAGGCCGGCACATCGCATTTTCTCGGCCAGAATTTCGCCAGGGCCTCGAATATACGATTCCAATCGGCCGACGAAAAGGAAGAGCTTGGGTGGACAACCTCCTGGGGAGCCTCTACCCGGCTTATCGGCGGACTGATCATGGCCCATGGGGATGACAACGGTGTCATACTTCCGCCCCGGGTGGCAACCGCACACATCGTTTTGCTTCCCATTCTGAAAAAGCCGAAAGAAAGCGAAACCGTCATGGCATATACCATGGACCTTGCGGACAGGCTCCGGCAGTTTTACTACCACGGCACGCCGCTGCGCGTTGAAATCGATGCGCGCAATATCGGGGGAACCCGAAACTGGGACTGGATCAAAAAAGGCATCCCGCTGCGCGTTGAGATCGGCCCCAAGGACATTGCTTCGAACTCGGTTTTCATGGCCCGCAGGGACATGGACCGCAAACAGAGCCGTTCCATTACAATTGATCGCTTTCTGGAAGAAGTTGGCGATATACTGGATGATATTCAGAAAAACCTGTTTGAAAAGGCCCTCGCCTTCCGGGAAAAAAATACCCGTAATATAGACGACAGAGAAACCTTTGACGCTTTTTTTACGCCGGCAAACCCGGAACAACCGGAAATTCACGGCGGTTTCGCCATGGCGCACTGGTGCGGGGACAGGAAATGCGAAGAAGCGGTAAAAAACCGGCTCAATGTGACAATACGCTGTATACCCTTTGGGGGAGAAGAAACATCAGGCATATGTATCGAGTGCGAAAAGCCATCGCCTAAGCGGGTGGTGTTTGCCAAAGCCTATTGATTTCGCGCGCCTGATCATGCATTTTTGGCTTTGCCATCCAAAAATCGACTTTACGGGGCTGTCATGGATGTCTTTTTTCAAAATGCCGCATATGTTATTGAAACACATAAATGATACGAATCACTGAAATACTGGATAAACTGTACGATTATTATCCAGATGCCGATGTGGACATCATAGATCGGGCCTATATCTTTTCTGCGCGCGTTCATGCCGGCCAGCTCAGACTTTCCGGAGAACCATACCTGTCCCACCCGCTTGAGGTCGCCAATATCCTGGCAGAAATGAAGCTCGATCCCGTAAGCATTGCCGCCGGTCTTCTGCATGACGTTGTGGAAGACACCCATTCCACCATCGAAGAAATCGAAAATATTTTCGGCAAGGATGTCACCCATATTGTCTCCGGCGTTACCAAGATCAGCGCACTTCCTTTTTCCAGCGACCAGCACCGACAGGCCGAGAACACCCGGAAAATGATACTGGCCATGGCCGATGACATACGGGTTATTCTGGTGAAACTTGCGGACCGCCTCCACAACATCCAGACGCTGCACTACCACAAATCGCCTGAAAAAAGAAAACAGATCGCCCAGGAAACATTAGACATCTATGCAGCGATCGCCGCCCGGCTGGGTATTTACTGGATTAAGCGGGAACTGGAGGAAAACGCTTTTTATTATGCCAATCCGGAGGCATACGGGCAAATTGAAAACATGGTCAAAAAAGAGCAGGGGGAACGGGAAAAGTATGTTAAGACCGTGCGCACGCTTTTAGAGGAAAAAACAAACCGATCCGGAATCTCATGCACGGTCATGGGCCGGTACAAACATTATTACAGCATCCATTATAAAATGAAGTCCCAAGGGCTTGAATTCGAGGAAGTCTACGACATCATTGCCTTCCGGATTATCGTGGAAAGCGTCTCGGAATGCTACAGTACCCTGGGCACCATACACAGCCAGTGGAAACCGATTCCAAAAAAATTCAAGGATTACATCGCGGTTCCCAAGCCCAACATGTACCAGTCCCTGCACACCACCGTGATAGGGCCTTATGGCGAACGGATGGAAATCCAGATCCGTACAAAGGAAATGGATTATGTGGCCAACTACGGGATTGCGGCCCACTGGAGCTACAAGGAGGGGAAATCCCAAAATGTCAATACCGATAAAACCCTCGCGTGGATTCACAATCTCGTTGAAAACCAGAAAAGTTTCCGTGATCCGGAGGAGTTTCTCGAAAATGTACGGATCGACCTCTATCCGGATGAAGTGTTCGTTTTTACCCCCACCGGTGAAGTCAAGTCCCTGCCCAAAGGGGCTACCCCTGTTGATTTTGCATTTTTAATACACACGGAAGTCGGCAAAGAGTGTACCGGCGCGCGGGTCAACGGGAGGCTCGTTCCCCTTTCATACCCGCTCAAAAGTGGTGATATTGTACAAATTATCACCTCCAGGGGCAGCCAGCCCAGCAAGGACTGGATCAATTTTGTCAAAACGGTCAAGGCCAAATCCAGCATACGCCAGCATACCCGAAAACTGGAAAAGGAGCGCAGTCTGTCGCTGGGCAGAGAAATGTGCGAAAAGGGGTTTAGAAAACACAAGCTCAACTTCAACGCACTGGTAAAAACGCCGCAAATGGCGAAAATCGCGGAGGAATTTGGTTTCCGGGAGGTCGACGATCTTATTGCGAACATCGGCATCGGCAAAATAACCCCCTTGCAGGTTGTCCGCAAATTTGACCCGGAAATAAAGGAAAAAAAGGACAGTAACCTCATTGAAAAGGTTATGTCCAAACAAACAAGCCGAAAACGCCGCGAAAAGGATGGCGGCGTCATGGTTCAGGGAATCGAGGATATCCTGATACGGTTCGGGAAGTGCTGTCACCCGGTGCCGGGTGATTCAATAACCGGCTTCATCACCCATGGGCAGGGGGTGACGGTGCATCGAAACAGCTGCATCAATGCGCTTAAAATGGAACCGGAAAGGCGCATTGATGTGGAATGGAAAACCGGCGAAAACGAGATGTTCCCTGCATCATTGACGGTTTCCGGCTATGACCAGGTCGGCCTGCTGGCGGATATATCCACTGCCATAAGCAAGGCGAATGCCAATATCAATGAAGTCCACCTTGAGCATCGTGAAAACAAGGTCGTTCTGGTTCATTTCACCATTATCGTAAACAATATCGATCACCTGGACAAAGTGATCGCCAGCCTGAAAAATGTCCCTGTCATCTCGGACATCAAGCGGGTGTAATACCTACTGACAGGCTGGCGAAAAACAAGCATAAGGCCGGCAGGCAAGGCGCACGGTTTTCGAAAAGCGCAGCATACACATGTATATGAGCATTTGAGAAAACCGCGCAACGCAGGATGGCGGTCTTAGGCGACGTTTTTCGCCAGCCTGGGGGCCTTGGTTACCAGCCCGGACCGTATACAACTCGTGCAGACGCTGATTTTTTTCACGCTGCCGTTGTGCAGCGCGCGCACCCGCTGGAGGTTGGGGTTGAACCGCCGCTTATTGACGTTATGGGCATGGCTGATGTTGCTCCCGACCATCGGTTTTTTCCCGCAAAGTTCACACATCCTGGACATTGTCTGTCTCCTTATTCAAAGCCAATTGCATATGGGATTCTTGAAAATAAAAACGAAGGACATGACCCCTTGCCGGAACCTGTCCCCCGCTGAAATAAACGATTATATATGCCTTATTTTTTAGCCGTTGTAAAGAATATTTTTTCAACACCGAAACAGCGGCTTTGCGCCCCTTCGCATTACAACCCCGGGGTGGGCTCGGGAAGGGGCCCCGGTGAACGGAACGGGTCGTCTTCAAAGGAGCGGTCATGCCCTCTTGTAGCCCCTTCCGGAACGTCGTCAGGATCTTCTCCCTGTTCGGCCAGTTTTTTTTCAGCCCTTGCAAGATACTCAGCCGCTTCTGCATAGACTTCAAGATGACCCGGATACTGGGTGGTCACTTTTTCAAAACGGTTTATGGCCGCTTTATAATGACCGGACCGGAAATAAAACCGCCCCACGTAAAATTCATGCTGCGCCAGATTTTCCAGGCATTCTTCGATCATCGGTTCGACTTTTTCCGCATACTCGCTGGCGGGGAACCGTGACCGGAGCCGCTCAAAGGTTTCAAGGGCGTTTCTTGCGGGCACCTGCGTCCTGTCAATCGTTCTTATGCGCTCATAATGGGAAAGACCGATCTGGTAGATTACGTAAGGAATTTCCGGATCGCTGGGATATAAATGGTCATACTGTTCATATCCGAAAATTGCCTCCTCGTATTCCCCAAGATGGTAATGGCTGTCGGCAATCCGCAACTGTGCCTCCCGTGCAAGGGGACTATACGGATACCAGTCTTTAAGGCGCTTATACGCTTCAATGGCTTTCGCGTAACTCTCCGCTTCAAAATGCCGGCTTCCTTCCTCGGCAAGTTGGGGAGCTGTTCGTTCATCCACCTTTTTCGCACAACCGGCAAAACCGATCACCAGCGCTGCACAACATATTGCAAATAACAAATTTTTCATGTTTTCCAATTACATGGTGAGATTATAAAAAGTCGGTTTTGGACGGAAAAGTAAAAAGTTCAAGATCAAGGCGTGTGCAATTTTTGAAAAATTGATCGTACTTAGCCGTACGTGAGATTCTTCAAAGATTGTGCGCAACGCAGATATTGGGCTTTTTACGAAGCCGTCAATTACATGTTTTCGATAAAGTGCATGGCCTCGTTGGCGGCGATGGCACCATCGCCAACGGCCGTGACAACCTGGCGCAGGGGAGTATTTCGTACGTCTCCTGCTGCATAGACACCTGGGATACTGGTCTGCATGCGGCCGTTCGTTATGATGAAGCCTTTTTCATCCAATTCCACATGCCCCACTGCAAATTCGGTGTTCGGAATCGTACCAACCCACACAAAGCAGCCTTCTGCTGCCAGATCTGATTCTACTCCGGTTTTCAGATTCTTT
This sequence comes from Desulfobacteraceae bacterium, assembly GCA_011389515.1. GTDB lineage: Bacteria > Desulfobacterota > Desulfobacteria > Desulfobacterales > Desulfosalsimonadaceae > B1SED10-16. Next base: position 15,159 of record JAABUA010000032.1, on the reverse strand, counting down.
ACGGTGACCGCTTCAACCCCTTCGGCCCCCCCCTTGATCTCCGTGATTGTCGAATCCCAGATGATTTCCACTTTATCGTTATTTTTCACACGTTCCTGCAGGAGTTTCACAGCCCGCAGCTGATCCCGGCGATGTATGAGGAATATTTTTTTAGCAAACCGGGTCAGGTAAAGGCTTTCCTGAACAGCCGTATCTCCGCCGCCGACCGCTACGATGACACTGTCCTTGAAAAACGGCCCGTCGCAAGTGGCGCAGGTTGACACACCGCGGCCCAGATACCGGTTTTCTCCCGGAATGCCCAGCTTGCTTGGAGATGACCCACTAGCGATAATCACCGTCTTTGCGGTAATGGTTTTATCGTTCAGTTCAAGGCGTTTGACCTGGCCGGTAAGATCCATTGAAATCACTTCGCCGGTTTGAATGTCCACACCGAACCGATTGACTTGTGCCACCATGTGCATCATGAGATCGGTCCCGCTTATGCCCTCGGGGAAACCGGGATAGTTTTCAATCCAGTCCGTCACCAGAATCTGTCCCCCAGGCGCGGCTTTTTCGAGCAACAGCACCGAAAGCCTTGCCCTTCCTGCATAAAGCGCCGCTGCCAGCCCTGCCGGCCCCGCGCCGATAATGACGAGGTCGTAATCCGTTCCGCTCATATGCACGCTCTACAGATTGTTTTTTATGGTTTGTTCCAGTTTGGATTTTTCCACCATGCCGACAATCTGCTCCACTTTTTCCCCCCCCTTGAAAAAAATCAAGGTCGGTATTGCACGAATACCATAGTTGCTGGGTGAGGACGGGTTGTCATCGACATTGCATTTCACGATCTTGAGTTTACCTTCAAAGTTCCTGTTGATTTCCTCTAAAATGGGACCAATGGCTTTGCATGGACCGCACCATGGCGCCCAGAAATCCACCAGCACGGGTATTTCAGATTTAAGCACCTCTGCATCGAACGTCGCATCACTGATTTCTTTAATACCTTCAGCCATTTTATACCTTCCTTTCTATAAATGTTTTACGATTTCGCGTCCCTCTTTCTGCTTCCGGCCTGCGGAAAAAACCGCAGAGCATCATGACTTTTTCATGAAATCATCGATATTCCCAAAAATAAGACAAGGATAAAATAAATCAAATTTTTCTTCTACTATATGCCCGCGCGCAATGTCAAGTTTGATGGATTTGCAATGTAAAGAAAAAATATTGACTTTGATTCTGCCGTTTTTTATTCTTATAAGATTGATGAATTCATAAAAAGTCACAAGATACGTAACAGATGGCTACGTTAAAAGTTCCATATACAAGGCGTAGCAATTTTTCATACGCGAAGGCATACAAGTCGTATGTTGAGCGGATGAAAAATTGTTACAACGCAGTAGATGGAACTTTTAACGACGCCATCAATTATGTTTCATCTTTGCGCAATGTGCAAGGGCAAAAAATAAACGAATACAACAGTCAGGTGTAAATAATGGTCAAACTCGACTTTGAAAAAACAGGCGGTCTTCTTCCTGCAATTGTTGCTGATTATAAAAGCGGAGATGTGCTCATGCTTGCATACATGAACCAGGCGGCATGGGAAAACACGTTGAAGACCGGGAAGGCTACATATTACAGCAGGTCGCGCAACAAGCTGTGGGTGAAAGGAGAAACATCCGGACATACCCAGCAGGTCAGGGAAATCCGGATCGACTGCGACCGGGACACAATACTGCTGAAGGTCGATCAGGCCGGCGGCGCTGCCTGCCACAAGGGATACCGTTCCTGTTTTCATACCAAAGTGGAGAATGTGTCCGAAAGCATCGTTGAAGAAAAAATTTTTAACCCGGAAGAGGTATACAAGAAATGAATGACATCCTGAAGCTGGGCATTCCAAAGGGAAGTCTGCAGAAAGCCACCATAGAACTGTTCAAACGCTCCGGATGGAAAATCAACGTTAACGGCCGGAGCTATTTTCCCGATATAAACGACGAAACGATCCACTGCACCCTGTGCCGCGCACAGGAAATGGGCGTATACGTGCAAAACGGAACCCTGGACGCCGGGTTGACCGGCAAGGACTGGATTGCCGAATACGACTCAGACGTTCACGTTGTGGCAGATCTCGTTTATTCAAAGGTCAGTGCACGGCCTGCGCGCTGGGTGATCGCCGTTGCAAATGATTCCCCCTATAACACCCTGGAGGACCTGGCCGGAAAAAAGGTAGCCACCGAACTGGTCAACTACACAAAACACTATTTTGCCGACAGACATATCGACGTAAAAATCGAGTATTCATGGGGAGCTACCGAGGCCAAAGTGGTATCCGGCCTGGCCGATGCCATCGTGGAAATCACGGAAACGGAAAGCACCATACGCGCCCACGGGCTGCGAATCATTCATGAGATGATGCAGACCAATACGCAATTGATCGCCAACCATGATGCATGGGCCAACCCGGCCAAGCGGAAGAAAACCGAGCAGATCGCCCTGCTGCTGAAAGGCGCACTGGTAGCCGAAAAACTGGTCGGCATCAAGATGAACGTACCGGAAGAAAGGCTGGAAAAAATCGTTTCTCTGGTCCCTTCCCTGAACGCGCCCACCGTGGCAAAGCTCTATCAGACGAAATGGTATTCCCTTGAATCGGTTATCAGTTCGGACACGGTAAGGGATCTGATACCGGTGCTTCTTGAAAACGGCGCGGAAGGCATTATCGAATATCCGCTGAACAAGGTCGTTTAAAAAGCGGATGACGAACGTCGCAGGACGCAGGAAGATAAAGGGACACAACCGGATACCGAAAAAGGATACTGCCAAAACGTGATCATAAAATCAGCAACGTTTGTCACGAGCGCTGTAAAACCGGCGCAATATCCGGAAACGGATTTGCCGGAGATTGCCTTTGCGGGCAGATCCAATGTGGGGAAATCCTCGTTGATCAATACCCTTATCAACCGAAAAAACCTGGTCAAAACAAGCGCCACCCCGGGAAAAACAAGACTGATCAATTTTTTTTCAATCAATGAACAGTTTGTTTTTGTCGATCTCCCGGGGTACGGTTATGCAAAGGTTTCCAAGCAGGAGCGGGCCCTCTGGGGCCCCATGGTGGAAGCATACCTTGCCGGAAGGCGAAACCTGAAGGGAGTGGTGCTTCTCCAGGATATCCGCCGGGAACCCGGGGAGGAAGAACACGACTTGGTTGATTTTTTACATCACATCGGTCTGCCGTTTTTTCTTGCTTTTACAAAAGCGGACAAGCTGTCTAAAAACAAGCAGATTTCTCGGGTAAAACAGGTACAGACCCGCCTCTCCCTGCAAAAGGACGATTTCGTTGTCTTTTCGGCTAAAACCGGACAGGGCAAAGAGCGCATCTGGCAGCATATCACCTTGATGCTTGACATTTTCGGAGAACAGCAACCGGGATAAACCCGGAAAACCAGAAGATTCCGGCGAGCGCCGGGCCAATGAAACGCAGAAAACATCATGAACGGAAACCACAATAACGAATCCTTTTCCGGTTTCAGATCCGGATTTGCGGCGATCGCGGGGGCTCCCAATGTCGGCAAATCAACATTGCTCAACCGCATGATCGGCGAAAAAATCTCTATTACGTCCCAAAAGCCGCAAACGACAAGAAACCGCATCGTGGGGGTCATGCACGGCGAAAACTCCCAGATTGTGTTTCTCGATACACCCGGCGTTCACAAGTCCGACAAGGCCTTTAACCGAAAAATTGTCCAGGTTGCGCTTTCCGCCATGGACGAAGTAGACATTGTCCTTGTCGTGATCGACGCATCAAATCCGGACGCCTCGTCGGAAGCCCTCGTTGTCGAAAAACTGAAAAAACGCCCAAACACACCTGCGGTACTTGCCATAAACAAGATCGACAAGATCGACAAGCCTACGCTGCTTTCCATCATCGATAGATGGGCGCACAGGCATCCCTCTTTCGCCGAAATCATACCGATTTCAGCGCTCGACGGCACGCAGATTCCCCAGCTTATGGAAGCCATGCAGAAACTGCTTCCTGAAGGCCCGCCGTTCTTCCCGGAAGACGCCTTAACCGATATGCCGGAGCGGTTTATCGTATGCGAGATGATCCGGGAAAAAATTTTTGAAAATACCGGCAGGGAAGTCCCCTACGGCACGGCCGTCACCATTGAGGATTTTTCAGAGGAGGATGCCATTATACGGATTCATGCGGCAATCCACGTTGAACGGGACTCCCAGAAAGGCATCATTATCGGAAAAAACGGCGCAATGCTGAAAACCATAGGGACACAGGCCCGCATGGATATTGAAAGCCTTCTTGGCGCCAAGGTTTTTCTCAAGCTTTTTGTCCGGGTGGAAAAAAACTGGAGCCGCGATCCAAGGGCCATGCGAAAACTCGGATATTGATGATCCTTTCCTATCATCCATGCTATGTCGGTGACGAAAACCGCCTGTGTGCGGGGCGCAACCCCGATGATACGGACGCCGCGGCGATGAAACAGGCGGACGCCGTCATCCTGCCGCAGGGATGCATCCGGCCTCTTTTTGAGATGGCAACGGCAAACTGCCCGCATGTTTTTCCAGACTACACCTTCCGTTTCGGGTTTCCAGGAAAAATCGGGCAGGCCACGCTGTTCAGGAAATACGGAATACCGCATCCCCAAACCATGACCTTCACGTCCGTAGATCATTTTTATGCCAATTTCGGGACGCCTTTCGGCTATCCTTTTGTATTCAAGTTTTCATGGTCCGGCGAAGGGGACAATGTCTGGCTCGTTACCAATCCCGAAGAGTTTAAGCGTCTTATCAGAAAAGCAGTGCTATTTGAGAGTACCGGGCAGCAGGGCTTTTTGATCCAGGAGCACATTGAAACCGGAGGCCGGTCTTTGCGCGTGGTTATCATCGGCGATACATGCCTCTCGTACTGGCGGGTGCAGCCGGATCCGGGCATTTTCAGCGCCCAATCCGCACAGGGCGCCTTGCTGGACCATGACTCGGACAGAAAATTGCAGGACTCCGCCAAAAAGGCCGTAGTGGATTTCTGCAGAAAAACCGGCATCAATCTGGCCGGTTTCGATATGCTGCTTTCTGCCGATGATCCAGACCCGACACCGCTTTTTCTGGAAATCAATTATTATTTCGGCAGGAAGGGGCTTGGCGGTTCCGAACCGTTCTACCGACTGCTTTGCGGGGAAATTGACCGCTGGCTTTCCCGGCGGGGGATATATAACCAATGACTTACATATTCGAAGAAGACGAACTGCGGAGGGAGAAAGAGAAAGCTCGGGACCTCAGGGCCTCGCAGTGGTGGAAACGCCGCTGCGCCAAGGGCGTCTGTTATTACTGCGGCCGCGGGTTTTCACCGAAACTGCTCACAATGGACCATATCGTACCCCTGTCCAGGGGCGGAAAAAGCACAAAGGGCAACGTGGCGCCCTGCTGCAAGGAGTGCAACACTGCCAAAAAGACAATGCTTCCAATGGAATGGGAGGCGTATGTCACGGGGTTTGAATCCGACCGGACATAAAAATCAGAACCCTCCCAAGGGCCTTACAAACGTGTACTTTGCAGAATCCGCAACCATCCTTTCAAAGGCCATGTCCGTATTTCCGCCAAGAAGCGAAAAAGGAAGGGAAACGGCAAAAAACGCAGCGCCGGTCACCAGGGCTGCAAATCCGACCGGCCGGGCGACTGCAACATCCACCACCATTGCTGCGGGGTCTATATTGCCTGTCTGCGCCTGTACTCTTCCGGCTTCACTGCCCAGGGCAAAGGAACCGGTAGATACGACAAGCAGTGCAACAATTGATGTGACAATGAAAACCTTTTTCAATGCTTTATATCCCATCTTCTTCCTCCTTTTGTTTCCTGCCCGGGGGATGTGCATTTGCCGAAAAACAGGGAAACCACCCTGTCTTACAGGCTTGACATGACAGACAGATCACATGTAAACTGACTCTGTAATTTTCATAAGCGATATAGTAGTATGATAAACGAATATCGTCAATTTTTTTTATAACCGCTATGGTTTTATTTAACGGAACCCGGGATGGATTTGACTTGTGACTGCATGCGATGCAGCAGAAACAACAACATCGGCTTTATCGCAACCAGGATTGCAGGAACCGACGGCGTGTCCCTGGAAACCCTGAAATGGGCCCGGGTCTTTGAAAATGACGGGTACAACTGCTTTTATTTCGCAGGAGAACTGGAAACACCGCCGGAAAAAAGCTTCCTGTCCAAAAAATCCCATTTCACCCACCATGAAATCGTCGATATTTACAGGAGAAGCTTTGACGCACGTCACAGGAGCCGCTCAACCACGCTCAAAATCATGGCAATCAAGGAAGAACTTAAAGACCAGCTCTACGATTTCATCAACCGGTTTCACCTCAACCTGCTGATTGTTGAAAATGCCGTGACCATTCCGCTAAACATCCCCCTGGGACTTGCCATTACCGAGGTGATTTCGGAAACCGGCATCATAACCATTGCCCATCACCACGACTTCTACTGGGAACGATCCCGGTTCATGACCAATGCCATATGGGAATACCTCGGCATGGCGTTTCCGCCGCACCTGCCCCGCATCCACCATGTTGTCATCAGTTCCGCCGGGGACAGCCAGCTTGGATTCCGGAAGGGCACTTCCTCAACGACCATTCCAAATGTCATGGACTTTGAAAATCCTCCTGAACCGCCGGATGATTATGCATCGGACGTACGGAAAACCTTTGGCATCGCGGACGATGAATACTTTATCCTGCAGCCTACCCGCGTTATCGCACGCAAGGGGATCGAGCATGCCATCGAACTTGTCAACCGTCTCGGGCTCAAGGCAAAACTGATCATATCGCACGCATCGGGCGACGAGGGGTACTCCTACGAACAAAGAATAAAGGAATACTCCGCCATGCTCAACGTGGAGACGATTTTCGTGTCCAAACTGATAAACGAAAAAAGGGGGCGTACGAAAAGCGGAAGAAAAATCTATACCTTGGACGATGTCTATCCCCATGCCGACCTGGTAACGTATCCATCTTCCTTCGAAGGCTTCGGCAATGCCTTTCTGGAAGCCCTTTATTATAAAAAACCGATCGTTGTAAACTCTTACTCCATCTATTCCACGGACATAAAGCCCAAGGGATTCGACGTCATCGAAATAGACGGGTACGTGGATAAAAACGCGATCGCCAAAACCCGGAAGGTGCTCAAGGATCCGGTGTACCGCCAGCACATGGCCGAACACAATTTTGAAACGGCCAGACGCTTCTACTCATACAGGGTTTTGCATCAGAAACTACGGGCGGTGATGACGGAAATCTCTCCGTGCGCATTTTACCAGAATGGAAACGGATAAGATGCTCCGGGAAATCTTTATAAAAAATTTCGCTATTATTGAAGAACTTAGAATCGACTTCTCAGAAGGGCTGACCATTTTGAGCGGTGAAACCGGCGCGGGCAAGTCGATTATCATTTCCGCAGTAACCATTCTGCTGGGCGGCAGGGCCGATTCCGGCATGATCCGTACGGGGGCCGATACGGCGGAACTGGAAGCGTTTTTCGATATCGATCCTGACGGTGCTGCGGGGAGGATACTGGCAGAACAGGGGTACGAGGAAACCTCTCAGCTGGTTATCCGAAGGATATTGTCCGCTGGCAACCGTCACCGCATATACGTTAACGGTCGAATGACCACCATGACACTTCTTGCGTCGATCACGGAAAACATCGCCGGTATATCCGGGCAGCACGAGCATCTGAGACTGCTCAGGGAATCCGAGCAGCAGAAAATCCTGGATCAGTTCGGCGGCCTGACGGACCTGCGCTGCGATCTGCAGGCCTGCCACGCAAAAATCCTTCCTGAAATAAAAAATTTGAATGAACTCCGACAAGCCCGGGAAAGTCAAATTGAACAAACGGAACTTCTTACCAGCGAAAAAAACGAAATCGAAGAGGCCGCCCTTTTGACCGGCGAAGACGATATCCTCAATCAGGAACTGCTGCGGCTGAAAAATGCGGAAGCGCTTTACCAGGGCGTCGGCAACGGCGTGGAAGCTCTCTACAACAGGGAAGGTGCTATTTCAGACCAGCTTTCCCTTGTCAAAAAGGAGATTGAAAAAGCGGCCGGCATTGACCCCTCCCTCTCTGATGCGGCACACTCCCTGGACGAAGCCCTGTTCCGCCTGCAGGATATCGCCCATCAGCTGCGATCGTATCTCGACACCATCGCGTTCGACCCGGCCCGCGTGGAAACCATTGAAGCCAGAATGCATGTGATTAACCGGTTGAAACGCAAATATGGCCCTACCCTGGCGGATGTATTCAAACGGCTCGACGGGATCCAGGAGGAACTGGCCGACACCCTGAATATAGCGGAGCGCATACGCAATTCCGAAGCCGGTCTCGACGCGCTCCATGAACGGCTTGTGCAGCTTTCACAAGAATTGACAAAAAAGCGGCGACAGGCAGCCGACCTGCTCGCACAGAAAATGGAAAGAGAACTGACCTCCCTGAATATGCCGGACACGAAATTCGAAGTGGTTTTCCGCCGGAACGAACCCCGGCCGGACACGCCCGCGTATCTGCGGGACAATGACATCGCAATAAACGAAAACGGTGCGGAGCAGCCCGTTTTCATGATCTCTCCGAATATCGGGGAAGAACAAAAGCCGCTTTCAAAAATCGCTTCCGGCGGTGAGCTTTCCCGGGTTATCCTGGCCCTGAAAGCCATTCTCGCGGATACGGAACCAGTGGAAACGATGATCTTTGATGAGGTCGATGCCGGAATCGGCGGCAAAACAGCCGCGGTTGTCGGCAAAAAGCTGGCAGGCATCGCCGGTTCCAGCCAGGTCATCTGCATCACTCACCTTGCCCAGATTGCCAAATTCGGCAACCATCATCTCAAGATCGAAAAATACGTTGCAGACGGCCGCACCGCCACCCGGATTACGTCTTTAAACGACGCCGCGAGGATAGAAGAAACCGCCAGAATGATCGGCGGTCAGACGATCACGGAAACGAGCCGGGCACATGCGGCGGAACTGCTGGCAGGCACTGCAGGAAAAAATTGAAGTTCTGGAAGAATGTTAAAACGAAAGGCCTGTTTCCACAAATGGCCCGGAGAAACTGAAATCCATCACAAGGCCGCTTCTGTCGATGTCATACTCGTCGTAGCGATATCCCCCTGAAACAAAAACCGGCCCAAACGCGGTTGCTTTTACCCTGCCGAGCAGGCTGTATGAACTCTCGTCCCGGTAAGTCAATCCCCTTGCTTCCGCTTCGAAGGAAAACCTCTTTATGGGCTGAAACTGCGCACCTAAATAGACCTGCGGAATAACGACGCTCATGGACTCCGATACCGGGTTTGCCCCCTGTTCTGAAACAGCGGCTTCCGCGTCTATGAATCGTATATTCAGCCCGGCATCCACGTTGAGGCGGTTCAAGGTGGCGGCACGCAGAAAGGGAACGGCATAGAAAAGACCCAGATCGTACTGGTTGAACTTCAACTCGGTGTCCAGATCCCCTGAAAATGATTCTCCCCCGAATTGAAAATTTTTCTTCGTTCTTTCGTTCAATCTCAATGGATTGGCCATTACATAGGCATTGGGAATCAGCAAGGGCATATTGACCTTCAGGCGGCCGCATAACTCGGTTTCCCTGCTGAAAGAAAAATCATCCCGCAGATCCAGCAAACTATCATCACTGGCGGTTTTGAGACCGCCACTCGGGGAAGGCCACCACACGCCCACCGCACCCTCAATACCCAGCATGGGCAGACCCATTACCCTTGCCGGCGCTGCCAGCACAATAAGCAGACAGATAAAAACTCTGATTGTATACATTTGCCCCCCGGCCTTACAGGCATTTTGTCTCAAAAGTACCTTTGATAAATAAATGGTCGAAAAATTCATTCTCCACCATTCGTACAACTAAATTTACAATATTTCTTGACGGGAAGAAACAAAAAAGTTTATTCATATGCGTTTTAAAAAAGCAAAAGTCCGGATCACTCACAGTGATTGCCCAGATAAATGATGCACCCGTAAAATGTCTCGATCAGACGACTTCATAAAAAGTTCAAGATCAAGGCTTGCGCGATCCCGAAGAATGCAGCGTACTTAGCGTACGTGAAAATTCTGAGGGATCGCGCGTAACGCAGATATTGGACTTTTTACGGAGTCGTCAAATATATCTCCATCAAGAAATCTTTTTAAACAATTCCGGCAACTCATCAACAACCGATGAGATTTGCCGAATACGCCATATGATCATTTACCCGTAATGTAAGGAAAGAATGTCATGAGCAACGTTGCAACGCTGACCGTGAACGGTCAGACAATTGAATTGCCGATCATCGAAGGTGTCGAGGGAGACAGGGGCATCGATATCCGCCAGCTGCGACAGAAAACCGGTTTTATAACCTATGACCCCGGATATGGCAATACGGGAAGCTGTAAAAGCGCCATCACCTATATGGACGGGGAAAAAGGGATTCTACGGTACAGGGGGATACCCATTGAGGATCTGGCCACACATTCATCCTTCGTCGAAACCGCCTATCTTGTGATAAACGGCGAACTGCCGACGCGGGAACAGCTGAACCGGACCAGCGTAAAGCTGAACGACCACTCCCTGGTACACGAAGACATGCAGATATTCTATCAGAATTTCCCCAGGGCATCCCATCCCATGGGCATTCTTTCGGCAATGGTCAATGCCCTGCGGAGTTTTTACCCGGAGCTCATAACCTCTGACAAAGATTTTGAAGAAGTCTACGTCCGGCTGATATCAAAGATCCGTACGATGGCTGCCGTATCCTATAAAATCTCACGGGGTCACAAGGTCGAATACCCCAGGCCGGATTATACCTACTGCGCCAACTTTCTCAACATGATGTTCAACACGCCGGTAAAGCCGTATGTTCTTCGCAAGGAACTCGTAAGGGCACTGAATGTTTTCTGGATTCTCCATGCGGATCACGAACAGAACTGTTCCACCGCTGTCGTACGGAGCGTCGGCAGTGCACAGACGAACATCTATGCATCAATTTCAGCAGGTATATCCGCACTTTGGGGACACCTTCACGGGGGTGCGAATCAGGCGGTGATACAGATGCTGATCGACATCCACGAAAAAGGGGTCAAGGTACAGGAAGTCATCAAACGGGCCAAGGACAAAAACGACCCGTTCAGACTGATGGGGTTCGGCCACAGGGTATATAAAACCTATGATCCCCGGGCCAAGATAATGAAGGAAAACTGCCATGAGGTCCTCGACCGTCTCAAATACGAGGATCCGCTGCTTGATATTGCGATGGAACTGGAACAGATTGCCATCAGCGACCCCTACTTTATCGATCATAACCTCTATCCGAACGTTGATTTCTATAGCGGTATCATGCTCAGGGCGATGGGGATTCCAACAAACATGTTCACGGTAATGTTCGCCATCGGTCGCCTTCCGGGATGGATTGCGCAATGGCGTGAAAACATGCAGGATTCCGAGCAGCGGCTCACCCGACCTCGGCAGGTATATACCGGAAACGCGGAAAAGCCCTATACTCCAATCGATGAAAGGGATAACGGGCAAATTTAACTTAGCCATCTGTTACGTATCTTGTGACTTTTTACGAATTCATCAATTTTGATGAACCCGTAAAAGTCCAATATCTGCGTTACGCGCGATCCCTCAGAATTTGCGGCTTACGCCTTGTAGACATACACGTACGCTAAGTACTCTGCATTCTTCGGGATCACGCAATTTTTTTCCGCAACCGCACATATTCCACCAGCGCCCACAGGGCGCGCGCGGCACGGTTGGGACTTGGCAGAACCGGCACTCCGGCGTCATAAAGCCCGCGGATGAAACTGTTTTCCCCCGTGGCATAGGAAAAACCGATAAAGGGTTTTTCGCAGCCTTTTATGAATTCGGCCATTTCAAGGCTTCGCCCTTCCATGTACGCCGTGACCTCCTCTTCCACCTGCTCCCCTTTCACGCCCATGGCTACAACGGCCCGCCGCACCGAACTTGGCGGCTGAAGCATATACATGAGTATCGCATCCGTATTGGCATCCTCAACCAGCAGCCGGGGAATGACATCCGTATAATCCCTTGGGTCCCGGGTAAAAGTCAGATCCACCGGATTGTTCATGCTTGCGGTGTGGGGCAGGTAGTCTGCAAGCCTGCCTCTGGTTTCATCCGAAAGGGGCGGCAAAAGAAGCCCGGCACGGTCGCAGGCATCCGCGGCAACGGCGCCGGGGCCGCCCGAATGGGTCTGCACGAGAACACGGTTTCCCGATGGTGCGGGGCAGGTACCCAGGCACCAGCAAAAATCATACAATTCCTCGATGGAATATGCCCGTATGATCCCCCCCTGGCGAAACACACCGTCATATACCCGGTCCGGCCCGGCCAGTGAACCCGTGTGGGAAAAACCGGCCCGCCTCCCCGCTTCGGTGCCGCCCGCATAATAAGCCACGATGGGGGTGTGCGGCGCAATGCGGCGGGCCGATTCGATAAAGCGGTCTCCGCGCCGGATGGATTCAATATAGAGCCCAATGACCTTGGTATTGGGACATTGGGCAAGGTATTCCATGCAATCCACGATATCCGTGTCCGCTTCGTTCCCGACGCTGAAACCTGTTGAAAACCCGAGCCCGAAAAGCGCCAGGTAATCGAACATCTGGGTGATGAAGCTGCCGCTCTGGGATGCCATGCCGATAAAACCGGGCTTCTGCCCGTAGGTGAGAAACGTGGCATTGAAATTATGGTGGGGATTGACCGCGCCGATGCAGTTGGGACCGAGAAAGCGGATGCCGTGGGATTGGGCGGTTTCCTTCAGCTGCTTTTGCATGGAAACCCCGTTTTCACCCGATTCTCCGAATCCGCCGGAAACCACGATGGCATGGCGTATCCCTTTTTTCCCGCAGGCATCCATCGCCTCCACGACGATCCTCGTGGGCAGGACAATTACGGCAAGGTCCGGCACTTCCGGCAGTTCTTCCACCGATGGATACGCCGCAAGTCCGAGAACGGTTTTTTCTTTCGGGTGAACCGGATAGATCGGCCCCTTGAAATTTAATGCCTGTATGGAGGACAGCACGCTGGTTCCCATGGACATAAAATTGTTGGATGCCCCTAAAATAGCGATGCTTGAGGGATTTGCAATCTTGAAAAGGGGATGCTCCTTCATTATTCACCTCCTTTCAGGATCACAAGGGCGTCCACCGCGATGATGCGTCCGTCGGGCCTTATAATCACCGGATTGACATCGATTTCGGAAATTTCCGGAAAATCAAGCCCGATTTTCCCGATTGCCGCAAGGCACTTGCCAACCGCCGCCATATCGGCTTCGGCCTCGCCGCGAAAAGGCCCAAAAATCTTTTTTGCGCGTAAATCCGCTGCCATGTCCATCGCTTCGGCGTCCTCTACGGGGGCCACGCGAAACGCCGTATCATTGATGATCTCGGTCATTATTCCGCCAATCCCGATCATGACACAGGGGCCAAATCCCGGCTCCCGGTGCAGCCCCATAACAAGTTCCCGGCGCCCCTTTGCCATTTCGCTCACAATAACCCCTTCCAGTTGGTCGCCAAGATTTTTTTTCATTGTCTCAAATACAGCCCTGGCACTCCCGGCGTCTTCCACGTTTAAAACCACCGCGCCCGCCTCGGTCTTGTGCATCAAGTCCCTGCCATATCCTTTAATGGCGACTGGAAAACCCACAGCCTCGGCAGCCGCATCCGTCTCTGCGGCGGAACCGGCCGGAATGTCATTTGTCGTGGGAAACCCATAGGCCGAAAGCAACTGCTTGGCTTCGTGTTCATAGAGCATGCGCCTGCCTGCGGCCAGTGCCTTTTCAATTAAATTCATAACCGATAATCCCTCTCAACTGAGATTTATATTGTGCCGGCCGGAGCATATGTCACAACCGGATCGTTATTGTTTGGGGTGATTCTGCCTTCATTTTCGAGCAGCCGCAGATGCGAAATGGCCTCCCCGGTCGCAAACCATTTCTGCGCGATGGGAAATGCTTCCCAGTTTTCTGCTTTGATATCCCATTTCATGCGGGATGCCACCTCGTATGCCGACATGGGAACGCCGTTGCCGAGAATCTCTTCGACTTCTTCCAGCCGCTTGACATGATGGTTCCGAAGCGTATCGATTCGCTCCCGGTAGTTTGTGAAGATTCGCCTGTGGCCGGGCAGCACGCGCTTGACCGGCAGATCGCGCACTTTGTCAAGGCTTTCCATATAGCTTTTCAGCGGGTCATGGTCATCCGACCAGCACTGGATATTCGGCGTAATATCCTCAAGGATATGGTCTCCTGCAATCAGGAACCGATATTTTTCATTGTAGAGACATGTGTGCCCGGGCGTATGTCCGGGCGTCTGTATACAGGTGAGCTCGTAATCGCCGTATACCAGGACTTCATTATCGTCTATCATGCGCAGTGCCGGCATCCAGTCCGTGCCGTGCCTGTAACCCGGGTGCTGCTCCAGTGCCTGCCGGAGCGCGTTTTCCGGAAAACCGTGCTTGCCGGCATATTTCACCATGGGTTCGAAGCCCTGCCAGTTTTCAATGATTTCACCGTCGGGGCGATTGAAGTAAATTTCCGTTTCATCGGTGGCAATGGTGCTCACCAGGCCGAAATGATCCGCATGAAGGTGGGTGATGAATATGTCCACCAGGTCCATTGCAATACCGATTTCGGAAAGCCCTTTCAGCATGGCGTCTTTGCACTCGTCCCGGTTTAAGCCCGTATCAATGACAAGGCTTTTTCCCGCACCCTTTATGACGTATGAATTCAAATTTTTAAGGGGGCTGCCCGGCAGCGGGATTTTTATGCAATACAGTCCGGGATACAGCTCTTCAGGCATGGGTGTTCCTCCATTGGCATTGTATAAAAAAACGAACGTTCACTCTTTTTTCAAATACGGCCTATTCTACCCAACCATATTTTTTTTGCAAGCAAGAAATCATAACGCAAATAAACGCCCTGTTGCATTACGGACAATTTCAGTAAAGGATGCGCGGGGGGAGGGGGTATTGCCCTCGGCCTGAATGGAAATGTCCGCATGCCCTTCATTCGGTTTTGACTTTTCCTTGATTTTGATTCAGGGTATCATAACGCTTTTGCAGCGATGGTTTCCCTGCCAATTTACTGAACCTTAACCATAATGACAA
>JAABUA010000031.1 GCA_011389515.1 Desulfobacteraceae bacterium | reverse complement strand
ACGACTGATCCTCGGTGGCAGACATGTTCATTTTTTACCATCCCGTTACAAGTCATCTTGAGCGCACAGGCGATCCAGACGCTGCAGTTTGTTTGGCCCATTATATACCTATTTTTTTTTAAAAAAAAATGCTATTTTCCAACAAAGGCGGATTTCACGACAACCATCAGGAGGTATATGCATGCTGTACATCGAGCGGGATGAAAACGGCGGCATCATCGCGATACACCGATCGCCCCGGGCGAACGCCAGCGAAACAAAACCCGCCGCTGACGAGGAGATCATCGATTTTCTCAACGAGACCACCAGCGAAGACCCGAAAAAAATGCTGCTCTCCCTGTCGGACAAGGGGCTGATCCGCCTGGTGGAAGATCTGATCGACCTGCTGATTCGGAAGAATATCATTGTCTATACGGAGCTTCCGGAACACGCCCAGGAAAAACTCCGGGAACGCACCCGGCTGCGGGAAACAATAACTTCCCAGACCCTGACGGTCGAAGACATCCTGTAAGCCCGTCGGCACCTTTTACTTTCGCAACATCTCCCGGATCGGTCTTGGCCGGTCAACGATATATCCTTGCATCGCATCGACGTTCAACTCCCTCAGCACCTGCAACTGCTGCTCGGTTTCCACTCCTTCGGCGATCACCATGACGTCTATGCTGTGCGCGACGCTGCACAACGAACCAATAAAAAACCGGCTGTCACTGTCTTTTTCCTTGAGCTCTCCGGTATACGCCCGATCAATCTTTACGTAATCGGGACGAATTGATTTGAGATACCCCAGATTGCAGAAACTCTGTCCATAATGATCCAGTCCGATGCCGTGTCCGTGCTCGCGCACAAACAAACTGACGTCCTTGACCAGATCAAGATGCTGAACCGCGCTGAACTCGGAAAATTCGAAGATGATGCGGGGGGCCGTACCGGGAAGCGTCTTCAGGGAGGATTGAATCCATTCACGGAATGCATCATCGCCCAGGGAGCCGGGGGATATGTTTACGGCAACGCTTTCGACCGGGAGCCGGTTCCGGTCAAGCTTCATCACTTCCTCAATGGCAATGCGGTCTATGGCGGACATGAGACCCAGGCGCTCGGCCAGCGGCATGAACACCGCCGCACTCATGATGCTGCCGTCTTCAAAAAGAATACGGGAGAAAACTTCCAGGTGAAGAAATCGGCTTTTGTCGCTCATCTTCACTACCGATTGCGCATCATGGATGAACCGGCGCTCCCGGAGGGCCTTGACAAGCAAACCCTTCCACTGCTGCTGCCCAAGCGGCATGGCATCCGTTTCTTCGGTAATCGTACAGACATTCCATTCGTTGGGCCCTTTCTGCCTGGCCATTGTCAGCGCACGATCGGCTTCCGAAAGCATTCGGCTGAGCGTCACGGTGTTCTCATACGTCGCGGCACCCACATAACCGATGTTATCCGTAACGGTGATCTTCTCCGACGCCAGCCGGCGCAGTTCTACGGCGATGCCGCCAGCAATCGATTCCGCATCCCAGGGCGGAGCGTCAGGAAGGAAAATGCCGAAGTCCCCCCCCACCAAACGGGCCAGGACGCCGTTCGCATAGTGGCTGGTAGTTTCCTTCAGCATCTGCGCCACGCGTTTCAGGAATTGGTCGCCGGCTTGAAACCCTCTTTGCTGGTTGAGCTTGTCCAGATCGTTCAACTTGACCAGGAGCAGGATCCCTTTCGTGATGCTGTCTTGGCGATCAAGCCGGGCGGTGATTTGGGTATCGAAGTAACGGCGATTCCCCAGGCCCGTCACCAGATCGGTATAGGCGCGTTCCCGAAGCCCCTCCGCCTGCACGATCTGTTCTTCGAACATCTCTTTAACCCGATAGGTCATGCGGTTCATGGCCTCGACCACGCGCCTGAATTCCCTTGTCCGGGGCAGGCGCTCCTGTATCTCGTATTCTTTTCTGCAGATGGCGTCCGCCTGACGCTCTACGACCCTCAGCGGGCGGAGCAAAAGACGCAATCCGAATCCTCCTGCGACAAGCACGAAGATACCGCAGGCAAAAAACCAGAGCGTCGTGGCGACCACGTCTTCCCAAAGGGTCTTGTAGGCGTACCCCGGATGACTCTTCACGTAAATGGCGCCGGCCTGGTTCCACCCGGCCATAACCTGGGCGCTGGCATCGGGGGTTTCCAGCCGGACCCAGCGAATGAACCAGGAGGGAACGTTTTCGATGCTCACGTCAAGCGTCCGGTCAATCAAGACCTCATCCTTCACATCCGTTAACCGGACGACCATGTAATACCCCCGATCAAATACCGCATCGATCATGCTTTCAATGGCCGCCGTGTCTCTGGCCGACATGTGCTGGGTGATGGAAAGGCCGAGGGAGGTTGCTGTATCCTGGGCATGGGACTCGAGCTGATCCAGTAGAAAGGTGCGCGTGATCTCCAGCTTGGCGAACCAGGTTCCCGTAAAAAGTATGAGAAACAAGGCAAAGGTGAAAATGATGACCTGGCGGTATAGCGTCATGTTTCTGTCCTTATTTTAACAGTATGCTTCCTGACATTTTCCGCTGCAGCTCCTGCCAGGGCTTCAGCCGTTCGCTTCTTCCGGGAAGCGCCCCCTGAGATCGCTGTTTTGCCGTCCAGAGTCCGCTGCCGTTGAAGCCGAAGACCGGCAGAAGGTCTGTCCGTTTGGATCCGGGGAGAATTTTGTCAATGAGGTTGTCCAGGATCAGTGGCTCGGCCTCCGGTGTGCCGTAATAGGCCAAAACCATATGGGCAATCCCGTACTGCAGAGATTTGACGTACAGGATGTTCAGCTTTTCTTCTTTCACGCCGATCGCCTTGAGGGTAAAATACTTGGCAATGGCAAAATCTTCGCAGTCGCCTGCATTCCGGCTGAGAAATTCAAAAGGGGTTGCCCAGTAGTTTTCTACCCCCCACAACTCCATATCGGTGACGAAACGAATCCGGCTGTTGAAGAACCGGTTGACTTTTTCAAGTTTTTCCCGGTCCGTTTTTCCCCGGTCGGTGGTACGGATCATGTCTTCCCATTCCAGGAGGCGGACCGCCGCATCTTTGCCGTACTTGCTCTCCGCCTGTTTCAGGAGTTCCCGGCTGATTCGGAAATCATCGCCAATACGTGCGCTGGCAATGGCCGCCGCCGCAATAATGACCAGGACCACCCAGAATAATTTTTTTTGGATTGAGCGAACGATAAAGGCGGCCGGCATTGATGCGCATCGCAGGGTGTTTCGGTGAGCACTTTCGATTTTACTTTCCTCCTCGAGATCAGTTCGGCGATCCCGAAAAATTTCCCCAAAATCACGGAGCCCGCTTTCCGGTCAGACAGGACTCCCTTGAAGATCGGCCCCAAATCGGACCGATCTTCAAGGGTTGCTAAAGACAATGGATGCAACGTTCAACGCACGTTCTTTTCGCTCTTTTGCGTTTATCGCACGGAAAGACCGATATTACCTGCGCAGCGCACTGTGGGATTCGTTCTCGCAAATCAGGCTTCCAGCAAATCTTCCTCGCCAGACGCAACGTCTTCTTCGGGTTCAGCTGCTTCTTCTGGTTCGACGGCTTCTTCGGACTGAACCTCTTCCACCCGATCAGATGCATACGAATCATCGCGGTCCTCTTCAACCACGCCTTCTTCCGGCCATTCCAGACCCAGAGAATGAACCAGCATACCCATGCTGTTTAGTATTCTGTATTCAGAGTACATCAAATCATAGCGGGCTCTTGTAAGGTCGGCTTTTGCGTTAATCGCTTCCGCCTGGGTATCTAACAGGTCGAACATGGTGCGTCTGCCGATATTCCATTGCGTGCCAAAGACCTCAGCGGTTGCCTCTGCAGCCTGCGCATACTCCTCAAGATAGACGACCCTTTCCCTGGTTGACCTGTTGGCTTCCCAGGAAAGACGAAGAGACTGCGCGGTCTCCCGCCGGGCGTTCTGCAATATTTCCTCGGCCTCCTTGAGCAGATACAGTGTTTCCTTGATTCGTCCGCGGTCCCGCCCGCCGGCGAAAAGATTCATGCTTACAGTGGCGCTCGCTGAAAAATAATTTCGCTGATCGTCGATGGGCCAAACATCTTTGTCCCAGTTATAATCCACCGAAAGGTCAACACTCGGCGCCAGCCGGTTCTTTGAAATGTTATACTGGGCTTCCCTCGCCTCAAGATCGGCTTCTGCCGACCTGACGATGGGATGCCTTTTCAGAGCCAATTGCTCCGCATCATAAAGGTCCGCTGAAAAATTTACATCCAGCGGTTTTAATTCAACGAGATTCCCCGGCAACCGGCCGACAACCGCCTGGTAATCGGTTATCGCATCGTGAAGATTTGCCGTTGTCACGGCAATATTCGATTTTGCCAGCGCAAGTCGGCCCAGGACCTGCTCCATTTCCGCCTTGGCATCTACACCGGATTCCAGCCGCAACTCTACCTGATCGGCAATGCGTTCGTGGTTGAGCAGATTCTCCTTGGCAAGCTCATGAAGACGCATGTTACGTAGCACGTTCAAATAGACCCTGGTCGTCCTAAGGGCCAGGCTTTCCGATGTTCCCTGGACAATATAAGCCTGGGACTTGACGCGCGCTTTCTGCCTGTTCACATCGGCAATATTGGCACCCCCCCGGTACACATTCTGCCGAAGGCTCACCTTGCTCTGCTTGGGCCAGGAATCGTCGTCTTCTAACTCGGGCTTGTCCTGCTTCATATAGCCCCATGACGCGCTGGCATCGAGCGTCGGCCAATAGTCCCCCCGGGCCTGCACGACCTCCCAGTCCCTGGCCTGCCGACCATAGGAGGCCGCCTTGATTTCCGGATGGGTCTCAAGGACGTTTTGAACTGCGGCTTCCAGTGTTTCCACCTGCGGCTCTGCTACTGTTTCAGATTGATTTTCTCCCACTGCTTCTGGCGGGGTTTCTTCCATCACGAGTTCGGCCCTGACATAACCACTCCCCAGAATCAAAATCCCCGCAAAAACAACCATAACAAGTGTGACCATTTTTTTCCACATGCAAATGCCCTCCCCCTTGCCCAAAAAAGGTTTACTCGTTACAGGACGCCCCGAGATTTAGGAAACGTTTGGCCTTTGTCCCCTTAAAAACCGGAATTTCCGTACATTAATAAAAATGGCAAAAAATTTACGCTCGTGAAAACCCGCACATTTCGAAAATAAAATTTCCGGGGCCAATACCCGTGCGAAGATTCAAAGATACAAGGGCAGAGGCTTTTCGTTTGCGGTTGAACATAATAATTGCTGCCGCGTAGGGGTGTCAATATTATATTGACCGGAAAAATTAAAATAAAGTCAAAGTTTTATATATAATTTTTTATACTATGATGCAACTTGTTTTCCTTCTCCGGTTTATCCCGGAAAACCCACTTTTTTCACACCCAATTCAGGATTCGCAGACGTCTGCACATAAATTATCATATAACACAGGTCGTTGCAGTCTCCTGCAATGCAACAATCCCCTTTTCGTATCATTACTACTTTTTGTATTCCTGTATGGAAACGAAAAAATTCATAGAACCCATTTCAACATTCGGATTTCGGTTCAAGCTCGCGGCAGCGTCTTGTTTCAAAGTGCAGACATACTCGCGTATTTCGTCGATTTGAAATAAGACGCCAACAAAGATATTGGGCCGAAAGATAATTTTGTGATCGGTTCTACTGAATATGGGCCTGTAGGGACACCTATTCCCTATTGATAATTGCAACAAATTGAAAACCATCCGGTATGATTTCTTCCGGCAGCCGCCTGGGATCAAAGACATGCTGATAAGCGTTGCCAGATGGGGATCAAATACTATTGTGCGGTGATAGGCAAACCGGACGCCCAGGCTGGCGAAATACCAGTAGCCTGTGTCCAGTTGAAAAAGGATGCCGAAACGGCTGCGAACGAACTCATTGCTCATGTCAACACACAGGCGGCGTACAAGAAGCTCAGGGAAATTATTTTCGTCGAAACCGTGCCGGTGTCAGCGGCCGGTAAGCTGCTGAAGCGGGAGTTGAAGGAACAGCTCACGGCATAAGATAAGGGCTTGCCCTGGCAACGCACCGGCGCAAGCCCCTCAATTGCAGTTATTGATCATCAAGCTGCTTGCGGATCTGCTCGATCCGTTTGCGGTTGACCCCGAAATCCGAACGGCCGATACGGGAGGCGGAGCGGACGTGGACAAGGGAATTCTCCGGCCGGTAGAGAAATTCCAGATCATCCACAAAGCGCCAGATGCGGGTCGTTGCCTCGGCCTTGAGGTAATTTTCGTCCTGTTTGATGATTTTCATGCGCGGCATGTCGGTCAATATGCGGGGAAGCCGCTGCCACGCTGCATCATCCGCCGCAAAGGGTTTGACATAATGGATTTTATCCTCCACCGGTGCAAAGCTGGTAACGCAATTGGGCGTATCGGGGCAGGGCAAGAGCTTCCCGCCGGGCTGAATGCCGATATGGGTGGGCCGCGTACCGCTGCAGGCGGACAGCAGAATCCCGGCCACGGCAATGGTGATCATTAACCCGCATTTGTTTGGCATGGAAGTCTCCTCGAACATTTTTATTTGGTGTTTAGCAGTGTTTCGATGTCTGATTTCATGCTTTCCCAGGAATCCATCCCCTTTACGAAACGATCCTTGGAAAGCCTTTCTGCAATAGCAGTAATACTAATTCCTTTCCACCCCCTTTGCAACCTGTCGATCTAAAGCCCGTGCCAATTTGATTGTACAGGAGTTTTTTCCGGGTGCGACCTTGAAAAACATCTGAAAAAAACGTAGTGTTCGGAAATTGCATTTTCGAAAAACCGGCGCGTCCGTTTATGCCTTTTTAAAAAAAAGCGCACAATAGGCGGCCTTTTGCCCGCCTTTCGCAACACCTTGCGTATTGATGGACAAGAAAAATGAGCCAAACAGAAAAGAAAGAATTACCAGGGCGCGAAAACAGGGAAAACCGCCGTGAAATGATCCGCCAGGGCGCGGCCGCTGCGTGGCCCATATGCCTGGGATACATCCCTATCGGGATGGCCTTTGGGGTGCTTGCCCGACAGGCCGGGCTTCAATGGTGGGCCGTGGGGCTGATGTCCGTTATGGTATTTGCCGGAAGCGCACAATTCATTGCGGTTGCCATGATGGCCTCAGGAGCCGGAGCACCGTCGATCATCGCGACCACGTTTTTCGTGAATCTGCGCCACACCCTCATGAGTTCGGCGCTTGCCGTTCATCTTTCCGGGGTCAGCCGTCGGTTTCTGGCCGTTTTTTCCTATGGCGTCACCGATGAGAGTTTCGCCGTCAACATGTCCCGCTTCCGGGAAGGCAATTGGGACCGTTACCGGGCGCTGCTTGTCAATCAGCTGTCGAATGCCACCTGGATCTGTGCCACCATGCTGGGGGCGATGGCAGGACAGTTCGTCCCCCCGGGGGCATTCGGGATCGATTACGCCCTCACAGGCATGTTCATCTGCCTTTTGGTCGTCCAGATATACGGAATGATCCATGTCGTCACCGCACTTTTCGCAGCAGCGATTTCCATTGCATGGTATGTCGCCATACCCGGTTCTTCCTACATCGTTGGCGCATCCATATGCGGTGCAACCCTGGGCTACCTCTTCAAACGCGCCGCAGGGAGGAAAAAATGACGCTTGCGGACTACCTTTTCCTGTTCGGCGGCATGGGACTGGTCACCTACCTGCCGAGGGCGCTGCCGCTGTTGTACCTGGCTCATAAACGGCTTCCCCAGTGGTTTGTGGACTGGCTCGGAATGATCCCTGTTGCCATATTAAGCGCCCTGATCGCCCCTATCCTGCTAGCCGACCCTGCAACCCGCAGCCTGGAATTCGGCAAGCCCGAGCTTATCGTTGCCATACCCACACTGCTTTTTGCCCTCAAAACCCGCAGCCTGGGAGGCACCGTACTCGTGGGAATGCTCCTTTACTGGCTGGCCGGATCGGTTATGTGAACCAGCCGCCGACAGCCAGGAGATGAATGCCGTAATACAATAAAATCAAATAGATGAATGGACATTTTTCGTGCCGATTTTACGGGTTGACATGCCCAACCAATAATGCAATATATCCTTTTCACACAAATCAATTCATGACGGTTTTGTAAAAAGCCGGCTTGTTCGTTTATCGACCATGCTGGAAAGGGCAAGCCGAATACTGTTGCCGGAAGTCTTTATTAAGATTTTGCCAAGGTGTTGAAAAATGCCGCCTGCAATGACCGCTTACTTGGTCCTGCTATCCTTTTTACGATGCTGTCAAACCAAATTTTTTCAATGAAATGGCATTTCGGACATAAGCTGGCATTGATCATGGCGAGCCTGGTCTTGACCGCGTCATGCATACTCGGCTACACAATGGTATACCGGCAGTTCTCCATGGCGGAAAGCCAGTTTAACACAACCGGCGGCACGCTTGCCGCTCAGTTGGGTTCCGGCGCGGTAGAACTTGTTTTTGCGGAAGACCGGATCGGCCTGTCAAGCCTTGTAAAGTCACTCAACAGCCAGCCCTCCGTCACTGCCGCCGCTGTGATCAATCGCGACCGGAAAATTCTGGCACACGCCGGACGACCCCTCCCCGTTCCCGCCGCCCGGATTGATTCCGCTTATCAAAACAAGGGCTCCTTTACCGATGAAAACGGCACCGTCTGGTTTCACGCACCGGTGATTTTCAAGCAGGTCAGCGGCGGTGCGGCATGGGTCGGATTGGATAAAACAGAACTTACGGCAACCCAGAAGGCGGTTATACGTTCCGGAATCATCGTCGTTACACTGCTTGTCGTGTCGGTATCACTGATCGCCCTGCGCCTCGGCCGCTCTCTCGGCCGCCCTATTCATGATTTAATCGAAGGAACGCGCGCCATTGAATCCGCCCAATACGATTTCAGGATCAACGGCAGGCACACCGGCGAGTTCAAGGCATTGACCCGGGCGTTCAACAACATGGCCGGCGGGCTGGAGCAGAAAATCCGTGTGGAGCGGCTTTTTTCACGGTTCGTGAGCAACCCCGTGGCAGCCCGGTACATGGCCCGGGACAATATCGAAATCAGCAGGGAAGGCAAAAAAGTCGATGCCAGTGTAATATTCGTGGATCTGGTCGGCTACACGGCGTTCAGTGAAGGCAGGCCACCGGAAGAGGTTGCCGCGATACTGAACCTGTATTTTGCCGAATTTGCAGGCACCTGCCACCAGTACAACGGAAATGTGGACAAATATATCGGGGACTGCGCCATGCTGATCTTTGGATGCCCCCAGCATGACCCCGACCATCGTTATCATGCAATGATGTGCGCCATACGCATACGAAGCAGAATTTTCAGGCTGAATCAGAGACGAAGAAAAGCGGGGCTGCCCTGCCTGGATATCCGCATCGGCATCAGTGGCGGAACAGTCCTGGCCGGCCTGTTCGGCTCTCACGAGAGACTTCAATACACGGTGGTCGGGGAAGGCGCGAATCTTGCCTCGCGCCTGTGCGATATAGCCAAGCCGGGGCAGATAATGACCGATACGGCCTTTTACGCGGCGCTTACCAGCGAACATCCGCTGACGGCGTATGATGCCCAAAGCATCAGCGTAAAGGGATTTCGGGAAGCCGTCGAAGCGCTGGTCATCGGCGATTGGCAGCCGGTCGTCAAACCTGCAGCAACCAAACCGAATCTTTACATGCGTTCACCCCTTAAAAATGAAATTTCATAGCAGATTACTTCTTTTCCTGCTGATTCTGGTCCCTTTTTTTTACCTTTCACTGGCGGGATGTACTGGGTATCATGCAAAAAAATCGAACGTGGACAGCCGTATCGATGCGCTCATTGAGCGGAAGCAATACGATACGGCGCTTGAAATCATCGCCGAAATACCGCCGGAACATGAAAAACACGATGAAATGGCGCAGCGTATCCCCCTGATTAAAGAAAAGCGGGAAAATATCATATCAGAGCGCCTTGCAGAAGCCCGCGGCCGGGAAAACGAGCAAGACTGGGCAGGCGCCGTTGCCGTCATAGACAATGCTTTGAAAATGTCTCCGAATGAACCGATACTCACCGAGATGCGCAATAAATATGAAGCATTGCGGCTGGAAAGCATCGACCAAAGCAATCTCGACATACTTCTGGCACGGGGCCGTTACCTGGCCGATATCCGCACCAGCGAGGAAAACCTGCTTCTGGCCAACCCGGAAAGCATCGCATCACGCTGGCGATATCGATATTATCAGCAGGAATTAAAACATGTCGCCCAGACACTTCATGACATCGGCAGGCAGGCCGTCGAGGAAAACAACACGGAGACCGCCCTTGAAGCGCTGACGCTTTCAACCAGGCTGCATCCAGATGAAAAAGGCCAGTCACTGCTTGCGGAAATTCACCGGGACCAGCGGATGAAACGGTCGATGGCCCGAAACCGAGAAGTGGCCGATACTGAAAACCAGTGGCCGGAACTGGAGGCAAGCTTTACCCTCGCAATGCGGGCCGATGATCTTATCAGCGCACGCCAGCTGGTCATGGAAATGAACGACATGGACCCCGAAAAAACAAAAGGCTGCAGGGATCGTTTTGAAAAACGCATCGACAGGAAAACTGAGGTTCTAAAGGCACGCGGGCGCTTCCTTTACGAACAGGGATTCATCAAGGAAGCGCTGGATGTGTGGCAGGAAGCCCTACGGCTGAAGCCGGACAATCCCGAGCTGATACAGAACATTCACCGGGCCGCGACATTTTTGGAAAATCTCAATCGCTGGAAACAATAGGCGCGTACTTCTTTTTCCCAACAACATAGCAGAATCTGTCCCATTCGAACTCCCGCAGGCTTACAGGGCAGCGAAGCCTGACTTTGCTTTCCGTTACATCCAGTACATCCCAGTCCCCCTTTCTAAGGCCGCCTGTGATATTGATCTTTTGCCCCACCGTAAACGGATACGGTTCAAAAACAACCACATCATTTTTCCCCATGAAAGCCTCCGGTTCTCTCCGCAACACCGGGTTGCGAACGCTTTGCTGATTGCATAAACCATAATTAACACTAATAATAGAATCAGAAACAGACTTTGCAATCAAATAATGCTTGACGAAATCGGAAAAAGTCGTTTTTTAGATGGCAAAGAAATCACGCCATGGCGTGACAAGATCAAGGCGCGCGAATCTTGAGAAAGCGCAGCGCAGATATCGGACTTTACACAGCCATCAATGCTTTGCAGCTAAATAACAGGCTTTGCAGCTGAATAACAGCGGTGATTTACCACAGGGTTTTCGCTCAGACAGCAGCAAATGGAAAAGAATGGTAAGGTAACGAATGGAAACAACGAAACCGCCGCTTACAATCGCATGGTTCATCTGGGGGCTGGGCGCACTGTTCTACATGGTGGGTTTTTTCCACCGGGTCGCCCCGGCTGTGATGACCGAGGAGCTGATGAGTGATTTTTCGATCGGCGCCGCCGCCCTGGGAAATCTTTCCGCCTTTTATTTCTACAGCTACGTGGCCATGCAGATTCCCACGGGAATCCTTGCCGATACATGGGGACCGCGACGCCTGCTGACGGCCGGGGCGTTTATCGCAGGGGCCGGGACACTTCTTTTTGCCTTTTCTCCCGGGATTGTGGCAGCCGCCGCCGGCCGCCTGCTGATCGGCGCCTCGGTCGCCGTCGCCTTTGTGTGTATGCTCAAACTGGCAAGCAACTGGTTCCCCTCCCGAATGTTCGCCATGGTTACCGGAGCGGCACTTTTTTCCGGGATCATCGGGGCGGTATCCGCCGGCCCTCCCCTCCGCCTGTTCATGGATCACTACGACTGGCGAACCATTATGATCGCTGCGGCGCTTTTTACCTGGCTTATCGGTCTGGGCATATACGTTTTTGCCAGGGACTGGCCGTGCCATAAGGGATATGAAAACCTTATTGAACCCGATTCTACAAGCAGCAGCATCTCCATTCCTGCGATATACAACAACATCCGCCAATCCCTGCAAAGCAGAAACACCCTTTTGCTGTTTATCATTCCCGGCGGCATTGTCGGCTGTACGCTGACGTTCACCGGATTATGGGGTGTGCCTTACCTGTCTACGCACCAGGGGCTCACTACCGCCGAGGCCTCTGTCGCCACCTCCAGCCTGCTGGTCGCATGGGCCATCGGCGGGCCGGTGTTCGGCTGGGCGTCGGATCGGCTTGGAAAACGAAAGCCCTTGTACATCCTTGGCTGCACCATGTGCATCGCGGGATGGAGCATCATTTTTTTCGCGCCCGCCATCAGCGGCGTGCTGCTTATGACCGTACTCATGATTACGGGCTTTTGCTCAGGCTGCATGGTGGTCAGTTTCGCTTTTGCCAAGGAATCGATCCCGGTGGCACTTGCCGGAACGGTTTCAGGAATCATAAACATGGGCGTCATGATGGGGCCGATGATACTGCAGCCCGTGGTCGGGATTGTCCTTGATGCCCTCTGGCAGGAGGAAATGATATACGGCGCAAGGATATACAGTCAGAATGCCTACCGGGCGGGGTTCTCGTTGATGCTTGCCTGGGCGGTGCTGTCCCTTGTTCTGCTGTTTTTTACCAAGGAAACGTTTTGCCGGCAGAAACACGGAACGATTTGAAATTTATGCGGGGAAGCTGCAGAAAGAGCGCTCGCCCCTTTACAAAAACGCAAGCAGATGATATTCTTTATTTTTAACAACCTGTTTAGAGATGGACCCCGAAACACTTTGTCCAGGAGTGAACAATGGAATATATCAAGATCCGGTTCAGCAACGATTTAGACGACATCGAGTCAAAGCTCGATAAAACCATTGCCGGCATGTTCCATTCTATGGGACCGAGCTTTTCATTTGCCAGGACCACGTGGAAACCCCAGCTCGATATTTATGAAACCGCGGAGAAAATCTTTATTGTTGCAGAGCTTGCGGGCGTGCAAAAAGATGACCTGGAACTTGAGATCAACCCGCGGGCCATGCGTATTTTCGGGAAAAGGATTGCCTGTGCACCTGAAAAAAACGGGCGCTACCGCCTGGCTGAAATTCAGTACGGCTATTTTGAGCGGATTTTATATATCCGGACCCCCATAAACACCGAAACCGTAACCGCCCGCTACAAAAACGGCTTTCTGCACGTGGAAATGGAAAAAATGCCGTATCCGACAAAACAGAAGGTTCACATCAATATGGAATAACCCGTTCATCTTCAACCCGTTGCATTGAACACTTGGAAGTGGAGGCGATATAATGGCACAACAAAAGGAAGGGAAATCGTTCGATCCAACCGAAAAAATACCGGAAAACCTTCCCATTCTCCCTCTTTTCGACGTCGTCCTGTTTCCCAAAATGGTGCTGCCGCTCATTGTCATGCAGGAGGAATCGATCCGCCTGATCGATGAAGCGATGTCGGGCGACCGGCTCGTGGGCACCATTGCTTCCCGAAACATAAAC
Source organism: Desulfobacteraceae bacterium (assembly GCA_011389515.1). GTDB lineage: Bacteria > Desulfobacterota > Desulfobacteria > Desulfobacterales > Desulfosalsimonadaceae > B1SED10-16. The sequence goes on along the minus strand of JAABUA010000031.1, from coordinate 23,622 downwards.
CCCCAGACCGAATATACCCCCAAAGACCTGTATGAAATGGGCACCAGTGCAGTTATCCTGAAGATGGCCAAAACCGATGATAATAACGCACAGCTGCTTCTGCAGGGCATCAGCCGGTTCACAGTTGAAAAGTATGTCCGGACCGAACCGTACTTCACGGCAAAAATTGCCACGGTAAAGCCGGAGGAATTCAAGGATAAGGAAATCGAAGCCATCATGGCCAACCTGGTCAACCAGTATGAAAAAGTCGTTTCCATGTCTTCGGCCCTCCCCCAGGAGATGACCGCCATGGCAAGATCCCTGGAGGATCCCGGCATACTGGCGGATATGGTGACCTCCACGATCAACTCCAGCACCAGGGAAAAACAGGAAGTCCTGGAAATTTTCGATGTCAGGCAACGGCTCAAAAGGGTCACCCAGTTGGTCAACTACCAGATCGACATCCTGGAAATCGGAAGCAAAATCCAGACCCAGGTCAAGGGTGGAATGGAAAAGCAGCAGCGGGAATATTATCTGCGCCAGCAGCTCAAGGCCATCCAGGAAGAACTTGGAGAAATGGATGAAACCGGCGGTGAAGTAGAGGACTACCGGGCCAAAATCGAGGAAAAGAACCTGCCGGAAGAAGCGAAAAAGGAGGCGGAAAGGGAGCTCAAGCGTCTTTCACGGATGCACCCGTCCTCCGCCGAATATTCCGTGGCGCTTACCTACCTCGATTGGGTGGTATCCCTTCCATGGAATGAAACCACCCAGGACCACCTTGATCTGAGGGCGGCGGAAAAAATACTGGACGCGGATCATTACGGACTTGAAAAAGCCAAAAAACGGATTCTTGAATACCTTTCCGTACTGAAACTCAATCCGGATATCAAGGGGCCGATTCTTTGCTTTGTGGGCCCTCCCGGCACGGGAAAAACCTCTCTCGGCAATTCCATCGCACGCGCGCTCGGGCGCAAATTTCACAGGATCGCCCTGGGCGGCATACGGGATGAAGCGGAGATACGCGGGCATCGCCGCACATACGTGGGCGCTTTACCGGGAAGAATCATCCAGGGAATCCGCCGGGCCGGCAAAAGGAACCCCGTTTTCATGTTAGATGAAATCGACAAGGTGGGCGCGGACTTTCGCGGCGATCCTTCCTCGGCCCTGCTGGAAGTCCTCGATCCCGAGCAGAACTATTCATTTGCCGATCATTACCTGGATGTCCCCTTTGACCTGTCGAAGGTCTTGTTCATCACCACCGCCAACATGCTGGATACCATCCCGCCCGCGCTTCTGGACCGGATGGAGGTGCTGCGGCTTTCCGGATACACCCAAGAGGAAAAGATCAAGATTGCCACCCGGTATCTGGTCCCGCGGCAGAGAAGCGCCAACGGCCTGAAAGCGGAAAACATCAATATCACCAGCGGCGCCCTGCGGAAGATCATCTCCGGCTATACCCAGGAAGCGGGGCTCAGAAACCTGGAGCGCGAAATCGCCAACATATGCCGCGGAGCAGCGAGCAAAGTCGCAAAAGAAGAAGCGACATTCGTCAATGTCGGTGTAAACGATATCAAGGAATACCTGGGTCCTGTCCGCTTCAGTTTTGACGAAATCAAGAAAAGGGTTGCCACATCGGGGGTCGTCATGGGCCTTGCATGGACCCAATGGGGCGGGGATATCCTGTTTATTGAAGCCACTGCCATGAAGGGAAAGGGGAACCTTACCCTTACAGGGCAACTGGGCGATGTCATGAAAGAATCTGCAAGCGCCGCGCTGAGCTATATCCGCTCCAATGCGAAGCTTTTGAAAATAGAAGAAAATTATTTCGAGACCCATGACATTCATGTTCATGTCCCCGCCGGGGCGGTGCCCAAGGACGGACCATCGGCCGGCGTCACCCTGCTCACCGCCATCTCTTCCCTTCTGTTGGACAAACCGGCATCAAAAGACCTCGCCATGACAGGGGAAATCACCCTTCGGGGACAGGTCATGCCCATCGGGGGGATCAAGGAAAAAGTGCTTGCGGCCCACCGCGCAGGCATAAAAACCATCATCATGCCGAAATTAAATGAAAAAGACATAGAAGAAGTACCGGAAAAAGTGCGTTCCGGAATCGAGTTCCACTTTGTTGACAAAATGCGGGATGTATTGAAAATAGCGCTGAACATTTAAACGGAATAGAAGATGACGAAAACAGGGCTGATTGGAAGATGGCCGTTATTTCTGCTGTTGCTGCCGATGATCATGGGCGTCCTGTGGGCCTGCGGCCCCCATATACCCGAGCATGACCATCCACATGTGCCGGGCTCCGTTCCGAAGGATCATACACAGCAGGTGTACGAAGTGTTCGGCAAGGAATATATGCCCATTCATTCGGCAGACGGATTTCGGGAACAAGGCATCGCATCATGGTATGGACACCCGTTTCACGGCCAGAAAACCTCAAGCGGCGAAATCTATAACATGCACGCCAAAACAGCGGCACACCCCACCCTGCCCATGGGAACGTTTCTGCTTGTACGGAACCTGGAAAACAACCGGGAAACCATTGTCCGAATCAATGACCGGGGCCCCTTTGCAAAAGATCGCGTCATCGATCTATCCTACCGGTCGGCCCAGAAAATCGATATGATCCAAAACGGTACGGCCATGGTTGAATTAATCGCCATGGACCTGGATTCTCCCGACGTGCAGGAAAGGGTAACGAGCGCTCATCCCGATTATTTTACGGGCGATTTTACGATCCAGGTCGGGGCCTATTCGGACAGAAACCGGGCCGAAGCACTGCGGGACCAGCTGAAGGCGATTGAAAAAGACGTGTTCATGACCCAGGCATCCATTGACGGACAGCCGATATACCGGGTCCGCGTCGGCCGGTTCTCCTCCATGGAAGAGGCAAAGCGCACAAAAGACCGGCTGTCCCAAAACGGTTATGAAAATGTTATTGCCGTAAGCGCGGGCCAATGATGGTATTCAACATTCACAGCCGGACCCGTCATGATCGTTCTTGAAGGCCATCTTGAAAGCATCACCTTCCGCAACGAAGCCTCGAAATACACCGTAGCGCGTTTCAGCACCGGCGCCGCGGGCAAACCGATCACCGTGGTCGGATTCATAAACAACGCGGTTGCCGGACAAACCCTGAAACTCACCGGGAAATGGATAACCCACCCCCGCTATGGCCAGCAGTTTGACATCGCCGCCTCCGAGGTGACGGTCCCGGCAACCGTCGACGGCCTGCGCGAATATCTCACATCCGGCATTATCCGCGGGTTGGGGCCTGCCACCGTCAGCAGAATCATCGGCCATTTCGGCGAGCGCACCATCGACGTGCTGAATCATGAACCGGAAAGGCTTACGCAAGTCAACGGCATCGGCGAAGCCAAAGCCGCATCGATCGCCGACCAGTGGCGCGCCCACTGTACGGTTTCCGAAATCATGGACCTTCTCCAGCAGCATGGCCTGAAAGGTTCATACGGGCCGAAAATCTATCACCTCTATGGCAGGCAATCACTAGAAATTCTGAGGAAAACACCGTACAAACTGGCCGATGACATGGCCGGCACCGGTTTTTATATTGCAGACACCATCGCAAGAAAAACGGGGACGGCACCCTGTGAGCCGGACCGGGCCCGCGCCATCATCGAACATATACTACGGGACGGGGCCTCCGCAGGGCATGTCTTTCTTCCCCTGGACCGGATACTCCGGAAAATGCAGACGCTGTTTGAAATCGATCCGGACACAGCGGCAGATGCCGTGGCATCACTTACAGAAGAAGAAAAAATCATCGCCGAAAATGTCCCGAACCCCGAAAAAGAGGAGAAAGAAGAGGTCCGCGCTGTCTTTTTACATTTGCTGTACCACTTTGAAAAACATATCGCACAGCGCATAGCCGCCATGCAAAGCGTTGCAATGGAGGATTTGCCGATTGAAAAAACGCGGCTTTTGTCCATGGTTGAGGACCGGTTTTTGCTCAGATTGTCCAAAGGCCAGCGCGAGGCGCTTGAAACCGTGCTTTCCTGCCGCGTGTCCATACTGACCGGCGGCCCGGGAACGGGAAAAACAACCCTTATCAAATCCATTGCGGCCGCATTTTCAGACATGGGAAAGCGGGTTTGCCTGGCCGCACCGACGGGACGCGCGGCCAGGCGCATATCAGAGGTCACCCTGCGTCCGGCGCATACCATCCACAAGCTGCTGGGGTATAATTTTGAGGCGCAGACCTTTGAAAAAAATACGGACGACCCAATCGATGCGGACGTGATCATCGTGGACGAGGCTTCCATGATCGATACGGCGCTGATGCACCATCTCCTCCTTGCCATCCGTGTAAATGCCCGGCTCATTCTTGTGGGCGACATGTTTCAGCTTCCGCCGGTCGGACCGGGAAATATTTTGTCCGACATCATCCGCTCAGATACGGTTCCGGTCTGCCACTTGAACGAGATCTTCCGGCAGGCGGGAGAAAGCCCCATCGTGACCAATGCCCACCTGATCCGGGAGGGGCGCTGCCCTGAACTCATCTTGTTTGAAAACAACCGGAAGGCGCTGTCCGAATTCCTGTTTATCGAAGCCGATACGCCGGAAAAAATTGCCGGCAAGATCGTGGCCATGTGCACCGAAACACTGCCGGAAGCCTTTGACCTGCGCGCTTCTGAAGATATACAGGTGCTTTCCCCGGTGCATAAGGGAGAAGCCGGGACCATCAACCTGAACTCCCTGCTCCAGGCATCTTTGAACCCCGGGGGGCAATCCATTCCGGGATTGCAGCATGCCTTTAAAACCGGCGACCGGGTTATGCATGTGAAAAACAACTATCAGAAAGAGGTGTTTAACGGGGACACGGGCATCGTCACGGGCGCAGACCCGGAAAACCGGGAAATAACGGTCGATTTTTATGGGCGAAAAGTCTCCTATACACCTGAAGATATGGATGAAATCACATTGGGCTACGCCATCACCATACATAAATCCCAGGGCTCGGAGTATCCCGCCATTATCATTCCCCTGACCACCCAGCACTACATGATGCTGCAGCGCAATCTGATCTACACGGCGGTGACCCGGGCGAAAAACATCGTGGTCATGGTCGGCACGCGCAAGGCGCTGTCTGTTGCCCTCAAAAACAACCGCCCCCACATGCGCCTCACGAGCCTGTCCAGCAGACTCCGGTATGCATGCGGAGAAAAACATCAAATACGAATGACCCCCGGAAATACATGATTGAAATAAAATGATATTTTTGCCATATTGCATACAATCCGATAAGTACCGGCAATCACTCTGATCATCGTGGAGCGTGATAAAAATGAAAAAAACAGTCCTTATGCTTGTTTTAATTGCTATTTGCACGGGGCAGGCATATGCCGAAACCCTTTATATTACCGACCGCTTTGAAATCACTCTTCGGGCCGGCGCCGGAACCAATTACCGTATCCTTCGAATGCTCCCCTCCGGCCAGCAGGTCGAGTTGATCGAAAGGGGCAGCGAATGGTCCAAAGTGCAGCTCCCCGGCGGCCCTGAAGGCTGGGTCTCCAACCAGTATTTACAGCGCAATCCCGCAGCCAGGGATTCTTTGCAGGAGCTCACCGCCAGGCTTGAACCCCTTGCGGTGGAAAATGAGTCCCTCAAGGCCGAAAACGAACGCCTGCTTATTATGAACCAGGAAATTGCCCGGCAGCTGGAAGAAACGAAAAGACAGTTTGAAGAAGCGGTTTCAAACTATGAGCACCTGAAGGAGGCGTCCGCTGAATTTTTGACAATTAAGGAAGAACACGATGCTCTTTTGGCCAGGCTCGAAGAAAAAAGAAATCGCATAGAACATCTTGAAAGCAGAATGACAGAAGAGTTTCTTTCCGCGGCGATAAAATGGTTTCTTGCTGGTGCCGGTGTCCTGCTCGCAGGGATACTGCTGGGAACACGGTCGAAAAAGAAACGCCCGGGTCTTCGGTAGAACCGATCTCAAAAAAGCGACAAATACATGGAACACAGACACGATTTTCTGGTCATTGGAAGCGGTATTGCGGGCTTGAGTTTTGCACTGAAAGTTGCGGCCCACGGCAGTGTCGCAGTTGTAACAAAAAAAAAGATCATGGAAAGCAACACCATGCGCGCCCAGGGGGGGATCGCGGCCGTCCTGGACGCCGCGGACTCGTTTTCGCTGCACATACAGGACACCCTTGCCGCCGGAGACGGCATCTGCAACCCCGGCGTGGTTGAAATGGTGGTCAAATCGGCCCCGGAACGAATCCGTGAGCTGATCGAAATCGGTGTCGACTTCAGCCGAAACAGCGGCGATGAAGCACTTTCCCTGGGAAGAGAAGGAGGCCATTCCCACAACCGGATCGTGCATGCAAAGGATCTGACCGGGCAGGCCGTGGAGGAATCCCTTGTAAACCGGGTGCTGCAGAACAAAAACATCCATGTTTTCGAGGACCACATCGCCATCGACATGATCACCCGTTCAACACGCCTGAAGCGCGGACTGATCATCACGACCCACGAGGATTACTGCTACGGCGCGTACGTTCTGGATCGAAACTCCGGCGATATCCATACCTTTCTGGCCCGGAGCACCATCCTGTCCACCGGCGGTTCCGGCAAGGTGTATGCGTATACCAGCAATCCGGACGTTGCCACCGGTGACGGCATCGCCATGGCCTACCGGGCCGGGACGCCCGTGGCCAATCTCGAATTCGTGCAGTTTCATCCCACGTGCCTCTTTCACCCAAAAGCGAAAAATTTTCTCCTGTCCGAGACGGTCCGGGGGGAAGGCGGTGTTCTGCGGGATGCCCGGGGACGCGCCTTCATGGCGGACTACAGCCCCTTAAAGGATTTGGCCTGCCGCGATGTGGTCGCCCGCGCCATCGACCTGGAAATGAAAAAAAGCGGAGACGACTCGGTTTTTCTCGATATCACACACAAAGACGCGGATTTTATAAAATCCCGCTTCCCGCACCTATACGGCAGAAGCCTCGCGTTCGGCTTCGACATGACCAAAGAAGCCCTGCCGGTGGTTCCCGCGGCCCATTACATGTGCGGCGGCGTCGTGACGGACATCTTCGGACAGACCAACATAAAAAATCTGTTTGCCATTGGCGAAACCGCGTGTACCGGCCTTCACGGCGCCAACCGCCTGGCCAGCAACTCCCTTCTGGAAGCCTTGGTCTATGCGCACCAGGCCGCAGGCAAATCTATAGAGCAAATCGAAAGCGCAGATACCGAATCCACGGCAGAGGAAATCCCGGAAACCCCTCCATGGGATGATATGGGTACCAGCGACAGCGATGAGGCCATTGTCATCTCACACACGTGGGATGAAATCCGCCGGCTGATGTGGAACTACGTGGGGATTGTGCGTTCCGACAAACGACTGGCACGGGCACAGCGCCGCATCGATATCATCCATGAGGAAATCCAGGAATATTACTGGAATTTCAAGGTGACACAGGACCTGGTTGAACTCCGGAACATTGCCATCGTCGCCGAACTGATCATCCGCAGCGCCAGGCACCGCAAGGAAAGCCGGGGACTGCACTTCAACATCGCATATCCGGAAAAACGGGACCGCTGGAAAAAAGACACGGTATTGCGCCGGCCGTTCGTGGGTTGACGTTCAGACCATTTTGGCGATCGGCCGGGTTTTTCCGCCTTCACGGTCAAAATCGATCACTGCTCCGTTTGCGGAATCGGCCATGGAGCAGTTTACCACGAGGGTGTCTCCGATATTTTCAATACCCGCATCTTCATGAATATGACCGCATAACAACAACCGCGGCGCACAGGCGGCAACGAGGCCTGCCACGCCTTTGGAGCCGGCGCTGATACGGCCGAGCACCCGGTCGAGCGCTCCGTATGGGGGCGGATGCACCACCAGAATGGTCTCGGCGCTTATGGTGCTTGCCGCTTTTTCAAACAGCGCTTTTTCACGAAAGGCGACCCGGGTCCTGAAGGGAACCGGCACGGAGCCGGATATGCCTGAAAAAGCAAAACCCCCTATGATGACTTCTCTCATGTGAAGCGACGTGACATTTTCATACCGGTGAAGGCATCGTTCATGCCAAAGACGGTCGGAGTTGCCCCGAACCGTCAGAACGGGGATGCCCATATCGTTCAAATGGGAATAAACATCACGGGGCCGGACATAACTGCAGATATCCCCCGCTACCACCAGGACGTCCGGGGCATGTTCTTTTACCCCTGCGCGCACACGTTCGATCCGCGAGGGCTTTGCATGAATATCGGCGACGGCATAAATACGCATAATAATTCCTTGACGCAGTTCATAATTGTTTGCATTATTTCAGAAACACCGACCGCTTGCAACCCATTTGAACCGGTACTATAATTGAGGTGCAGGAGCCTATGGAACGGATATGCAAATGAAAAATGTTTCGATAAAAAAAAAGATCGGCATCCACGTTGCCGGCGGCCCGTCCCATGCGGTCGAAAAAGGACCGGCGATAACAACTGTGGCAGCCATGCCGGACAGGATCCCGTTTATCAAGCCTCGCCTTCTGGTCAAAAAAGGGGATGCCGTTACCATCGGCACCCCTCTTTTCGAGGACAAGGGAAATCCGAAACTGCGCTTTCTGTCGCCCGGCGGCGGAACCGTTGCAGAGATCGGGTACGGACACCGCAGGGCCATAACGCGCATTGTGATTAAAACCGGCAAAACCGAAGCGCACGAATCCTTTGATCCCATCGATGAAAAGGGACTCAAAAATCTGGATCGGGACAGCCTTATTGAAACATTGATGGACCGAGGGCTGTGGCCGCTCATCCGCAGTCTGCCATACCGGGGGATCGCATCCCCGGACGAAAAACCGTCATCACTGTGGGTCAGCCTCGATTCGGCAGACCCCTTTCATGTGCCGTCGCACCTTTATCTCAAAGACAAGGAAGCCCTTTTTCTTTTCGGCATCCGGATTCTTGAGAAGCTTTGCCACCCGGTTTATGTATGCGAAACCGAAGGGGCACCGGTAAGAAGCGGGGAAATCGCCCCCCTTGTCACCCACCGGGCACCCGCCATCTATCCGGCAGAGGATCCGGGCGTGCTCCTTTATCATACGAAAAAATCGCCCGATGAAAACCTGGCGTGGTTTACGAAAGGGCAGGATGTACTCCTCCTGGCCGAAGGCTTGAAGACCGGCCGGTACCCGACATCCCGGATCATCGCCGTGTCCGCTTCCGGCAACGGCAATGGGGGCGGAAATACAGCAGCCAGCAGGTGTGTAGACACCCGTCTCGGCGCTCCCCTTTCATCTCTGCTGCCCAACCCGGAAACCGCCTCAAACCTCCGATGGATCGCAGGAGGAATCTTCCAGGGCTATACCACCGATCCGGACGGGTACATGGGTTTTTACGAAACAGCGCTCACCCTTATCGAAGAGGCGGCAGATCCGGAACTTTTTGGCTTTCTACGGCCCGGACTTTTCAAACCGACCGCATCTCGGGCCTTTCTGTACGCCCTGCACAAAAAACATTTTACGGCCAAAGCCGACTTGAGGGGCGAGGAGCGCGCCTGCATCAACTGCGGCAAATGCGAGCAGGTCTGCCCGGTCGACATTATGGTGCAGTTCACCTACAAGTGCATTTATGCCGGAGAAATTGAGGAAGCGCTCATGCACGGCCTGCTCGACTGCGTGGAATGCGGGCTTTGTTCCTACGTATGCCCCGCAAAAATTGAACTGGCGGAAACCCTGAAAACAACCCGGCAAGATTATTATCAGGATCGGATCTGACCTATGGGGCGAATCGAAAAGCCACTCCGCAAACTGTTTGACCGGTCCCGCCCGTATTTTGAAAAAGGGCGGCGAATGGAACGGCTGAAGCCATTTTTCGAGGCCACGGAAACCTTTTTCCTTTACCCGGCCATACCCGTAGAGAAAAAACCCTTTATCCGGGACAGCCTCGATTTAAAGCGCTACATGAGTATCGTGCTGGCAGCACTCATGCCGCCTTTTTTCTTCGGCATATTCAACACGGGCTTCCATGCAAGAAATGCATCCGGATTAAGCACCGATTTCCTGTCGGTCTTTGGCGAAGGGCTCATCATCGTAATGCCCATCGTGGTTGTCTCTTACGGGGTCGGACTTTTCTGGGAAGGGCTTTTTGCCGCCATCCGGCGGCATCCCATCAGCGAGGGTTTTTTGGTCACCGGGCTTTTGTTCCCCCTGACGCTTCCCCCCACGATACCGCTCTGGCAAGTGGCCGCAGGCATAACCTTCGGGGTGGTTATCGGCAAGGAAGTATTCGGCGGAACCGGCCGCAACCTTTTCAATCCGGCACTGACCGCCCGCGCGTTCATCTTTTTCGCATATCCCGTGCAGATGAGCGGTGAGCGGGTCTGGATCGCGGTGAGGGAAACGGCCGGCAATGCCGTGGATGCAGTGACCGGGGCGACCCCGCTGGCAGTTGCCGCGCTGGCAGACCCAAAAGCACGCATCGAGGCTGTTTTCGCTGACAACGGCTATACCTTTCAAACCCTTTTTTTCGGGAACCACATCGGGAGCATAGGGGAAACGTCCTCGCTATGCATCCTTATAGGCGCATTAGTACTCATTGCAACGGGAATCGGGAGCTACCGCATAATGGCCGGGGGCGTCATCGGAGCGCTGGCAACCGGCATGCTTTTCAATTTTTTTGCCACGCCTGATCTCCCGGCATGGTTCTCGGTAAATCCTGTCTATCACCTGGTAACCGGCGGCTTCGCCTTCGGCATCGTCTACATGGCAACGGACCCGGTCACTGCGCCCGGCACCGATAAATCCAAATGGCTGTATGGCTTTCTGATCGGGGCGGTCGCCGTCCTGATACGGGTGGTGAACCCGGCATTCCCGGAGGGGGTGATGCTCGCGATTCTTTTTATGAACATCTTTTCACCCTTAATGGAATATGCGGAAATGCGGTTGCGTATCCGAAGGAGGATTCCCAATGTCTGATATGGCAAAATCCATCGTTTTTGCCGTATGCATGTGTATCGTGCTGGGCACCCTGCTGACGACGGCGGCAACGGCTCTCCAGCCCCTGCAGCAGAGGAACCTGGAACTCAACCGCAAGAAAAACGTCCTGTTGGCGGTGAACCTTGTGTCGCGGGATAAAAGCTACACTCGCGAGGAAATTATGACCATCTACGACAAAAAAATCGAACTTTTCGGGGTTGGGCAAACCGGCGCCATCGTGGAAGACGACAAAATCAGCGAAGAACCGGTGCTCCCCATATACCTCTACCTTGAAAACGACGCCATCAATGCATATATCGTCCCCATCGACACCCAGGGCGTATGGGGAATGATCAGCGGCTACCTGGCCATCGACAAGGACGGATCCACCGTGAAGGGATTTACCATCACCCGCCATTCTGAAACGCCCGGACTCGGCGGTGAAATCGAGCGCCAGTGGTTCCAGGAAAATTTCGAAGGGAAAAAAATTGTGGACAAAAACGGTACCTTCGTATCGGTGCGGGTCGCCCGGGGGGAAGTGGAGCGACAAGTGCCCGAGGAGGACAAACCCCATTACGTGGATGGCATCAGCGGAGCGACCCTGACCGGCAAGTACCTTTCCGAGGGGCTCAAACAGATTCTTTCCAAATATGAACCCGTTTCCATACGATTCCGGGACAACCGGGTCGAAATGCCCGGCGAATAAATCGATACGGACGAAGGGGAGTTTCCAGGTATGAAACTGACACGCACAAAGACATTTAAAGCCTTTGCCGCACCTGCATGGAGCAACAACCCCATCAATATGCAGATGCTTGGCATCTGCTCTGCGCTTGCGGTTACCATCCAGCTGAAAACCGCTTTCGTCATGACCCTTGCCTTGATTTTCGTCATTACAGGGTCAAGCCTGATCATTTCCCTTATGCGGAAAATTATCCCCGGCAATATCCGGATCATTGTCGAGCTGGGAGTTATCGCCTCACTGGTCATACTGACCGATGAATTTTTACGGGCCTATTACTTCGAAATCAGCCGGCTGCTGTCGGTTTTTGTGGGACTGATCATCACCAACTGCATTATTTTGGGACGCACGGAAGGGTTTGCCATGTCAAATCCGCCGCACCTGGCCGTAATGGACGGGCTTGGCAATGGCGCCGGCTACGGATCGGTTCTCCTATCGGTGGCATTTCTGCGGGAGCTTTTCGGGTCGGGGAAAGTGTTCGGCGTTGATGTCATACCCGCGTCTTTCTATGACGCGGGATACGAAAACATGGGATTCATGCTTCTGGCCCCGGCGGCTTTTATCATTATCGGGCTTATGGCATGGCTTCAGAAGTATCTGACCGGAGTGGACGGAAAAGACCAGTAAATCGAAGCACAGTGGATACGCATGTCCGTTGCAATAAACCAGAGGAACCTATCATAACAGGAACCGTTTATGGTTGAACTTGTCAGCCTCTTTCTAAATTCGGTATTTGCAGGCAACATCCTGCTTGCCTATTTTCTGGGCATGTGCTCGTTCGTGGCCATATCCAAGAATCTCAACACGGCCATTGGACTGGGCTTTGCCGTCGTTTTCGTCCTAACCGTCACCACACCCGTAAACTGGCTTATTTTTCACTACCTGCTGGCCCCGGGGGCGCTCGCGTGGGCAGGCCTGGAGGATATGAACCTGGGTTTTCTCCGGCTCATTGTCTTTATTTCCGTGATTGCCGCCATGGTCCAGGCCATCGAGATGCTCATCGACCGCTTTTCCGCTTCTCTTTACTCGGGGCTGGGCATTTTTCTCCCCCTGATCGCGGTCAACTGCGCGATACTCGGGGGATCCCTGTTCATGGTGGAGAGGGAATACACGTTTATCGAATCGGTCGTATTCGGTTTCGGTGCCGGGGTGGGATGGATGCTTGCCATTGTGGCAATGGCGGCAGCACGCATCAAGATGCGGTATGCAGATCTCCCTTACGGCCTTGACGGTTTTGCCATCACCATGATCGTCACCGGTCTCATGGCCATGGGATTTATGCTTTTTTCAGGCATTTCATTGTAGCAAAGCGGTGAAGAGAATGGCGGTTGATTTGAAATAAGACGCCAACAAAGGTATTGGGCCGAAAGATACTTTTTAGATCGGTTTTAGAACAAAAAAGGAAGCGGCTTTGATTTATATCACCAGTCTTGCGGTATTCACATCCATCATCCTGATACTGGTCTTGATACTGTTGTTCATAGAAGCCAGAATCGTCAAGAAAGGCGACCGGACCGTTGAAATCAACAACGAGAAGGAAAATACCCTTGTCGTGCCAATGGGGACGACACTTCTTGGCGCCCTCGTAAAAAACGAAATCTATTTGCCCTCCGCCTGTGGTGGATCCGGTACGTGCGGCCAGTGCAAGTGCCGCGTCGTCGAGGGGGGTGGCGATATCCTGCCCACGGAACTTCCGCACCTGGACCGCCATGAAAAAGCGGAAAACATCCGGCTTTCCTGCCAGCTCAAGGTCCGGAGCGATATGAAGATCGAAATCCCGCCGGAAATTTTTTCCATCAAAAAATATTCCGGGACCGTGGCGTCCAATAAAAACATCGGCGCCTATATCAAGGAGCTGGTCATTGAAATGGAAGAGCCCGTTGAATTTACGGCCGGGCAGTATATGCAGATCGACATCCCGGAATATGATCTTTCCTTTGCCGATTTTGCCATAGAGGAGATCTTCAAACCGGACTGGGATCGCTACAATTTGTGGGAGCTGTCCGTATCCAACGATGAACCGGCCTACCGGGCCTACTCCCTGGCCAACGAACCGGCGGAAAACCGGCGGCTCATGTTTACCGTCCGGATCGCCATGCCCCCACCCGATGCGAAAAACGCCCCCCCCGGCATTGGGTCATCCTACCTGTTCAGCCTGAAGCCGGGAGATACGGCGACGCTTTCCGGCCCCTTCGGCGACTTCAAGGTAACGGAAACCGCAAAGGAAATGTGTTTTATCGGTGGAGGGGCCGGCATGGCGCCCCTGCGAAGCCAGATCCGGGACCAGCTGCTGGAGCGCAGGACAGACCGGAAGATGACGTTCTGGTATGGGGCGCGAAGCCGGAAAGAAATGCTCTATGACAAAGAACTTCGCGAACTTGACGAAAAGAACGACAATTTCTCGTATTACGTGGCGCTGTCCGAACCCCTGCCCGAAGACAAGTGGGACGGCCTGACCGGTTTCATTCACCAGGCGGCAAATGACAATTACCTTGAAAGCCATGAAGATCCCTCTGAAATCGAATATTACCTCTGCGGCCCGCCCGTTATGATTGCCGCCGTCCGGAAAACATTAGACAACCTCGGGGTGGAACCCGAGATGATCCAATACGACGAGTTTTCATAACAGGGGCATCGCCTGCTACATCCTGGCAATGATTCCGGTGGGAAGGATCTTGAGCAATCGGCCAATGATATTCCACGGAAATACCGGCACGGTCGAGGATTTGACCTTTTTTTCAATAAGCCGGGCGATACTTTGGGCCCCCTTCTCAACGCTGATAAGAAACGGGCGGCTGGACAGCATATCGTTTAGCGGCGTGTCTATGAAACCGGGATACAACACGGTGATATCGATATTTTTCCGGTACAGCTCCGCGCGCATGGCCTCCATGTAGACGCCCAGTCCCGCCTTGGATGAACAATAGGCCGAACTGCCCGGCATGCCCCGGAACGCGGCAACCGACGAAATCCCTACGATGTGCCCTTCCCCTTTTTTCAGAAAATATGCCGCGGCCGCGTCCATGGTCGCCATGGCGCCGATAAGATTTACTTCCACGGTCCGTTTTGCCTTTTCAAAATCCCCGCGCCCTACTTTTTCACCGAGCCCAACGCCCGCGTTGGCCAAGACAATATCAATCCCACCAATTTCTTCAGCCATTTCCGAAAATACGGCATAGACATCATCATAGCGGGTCACGTCCAGCCTGCGTATCGCAACTGCGGGGGGCGCATGCTTCCGGTTGATTTCCTCACTGATTTCCCGCAGCAGGTCTTCCCTTCTTGCGGTAAGGGCCAGCCGGTAGCCCTTTTTACCCATCTCAAACGCCAGGGCCTTTCCGATACCCGAGGAAGCGCCCGTAATAAAAATCGCCTTGCTCATGTTTTGCCTCCATTATGATTATGATCAGTTGATTCTATTTCGAATACAATAAAAATGCAAAGTGAATCCCGCTGGCAATCGCATCCGGACTGTCGCACTGAAATTAATTGATTGAAAAATACTACGACGGCAAGTAGAATCTTCAATGAAAACAAAGTATATTATAACATGAATCCATAAAGGGGCATGCTATGACAATTGAAATAATGAATGTGGTGGTCACTGTGGCGGGATGGAGCATCGCCGTTCTTGAACTTCTGGGAATCGGCATCATCATGATCTTTGCGGTCCATGCGACCGGCTACAACCTTTACCTGCTTATTACATCGGGCACACAGGAAAAAATATTCCAGGAATACCGAATGCAGCTGGCCCGCGGAATCCTGCTGGGCCTTGAATTTCTGGTTGCAGCCGATATCATCAAGACCGTGGCCATTGAGTTGACATTCTCCAGCGTCGGCATCCTTGCCGTCATCGTAATCATACGAACCTTTCTGAGTTTTGCCATTGATATGGAAATGACCGGAAAATGGCCGTGGCAGAATCATTCCACTTCATGAAAATCATTTTTTTCCAAAAACAGTCACTTTTTTGGTTTACATTCCTGTTTTTGTAATTTATCTAAAACTGTTTTCGTATTTTCAATTTCGCCTGCAGACCGTAACTCATCCGGTTCATCTTTTTCCTGTATCTTCTGACGGGTGAATTGCGGAAAACAGCGAAAATCATTTTTCAATTAATCAATATAACATACCCATATAAATAAACATCTAAGGAGGCGAATGAATGTCGGTTATCAGCCACGTGATTGAAAAGGTCAAACACATAGACCCGGAACAAAAAGAATTTCACCAGGCGGTCATAGAGGTCCTCGAAACGCTGGAACCGACCGTGGAGCGGCATCCGGAATTTGTTACAGCCGGAATCTACGAACGGATTGTGGAGCCTGAACGCGTCATCATGTTCCGCGTTCCATGGGTTACCGACAAAGGCGAAGTGTCCGTAAACAGGGGCTTCAGGGTGCAGTTCAACAATGCTTTGGGTCCCTTCAAGGGCGGTCTCCGGTTTCATCCCTCGGTGAATCTGGGCATCATCAAATTTCTGGGGTTTGAACAAATTTTCAAGAATTCACTGACCACCCTTCCCATGGGTGGGGGAAAAGGCGGCTCTGATTTCGACCCCAAGGGAAAATCCGACGGTGAAGTAATGCGCTTCTGCCAGTCCTTCATGCGGGAACTGTACCGGCATATCGGCCCGGAAACCGATGTACCCGCCGGAGATATCGGGGTTGGCGGACGGGAAATCGGCTACCTTTTCGGCTATTACAAAAAAATCAGAAACGAGCATACCGGCGTATTGACGGGAAAAGGTCTGGAATACGGCGGCAGCCTTATCCGTCCGGAGGCAACGGGCTACGGAACCGTTTATTTTGCCCAGGAAATGCTGGCTACCCGCGGGCAGGATTTCAAGGACAAGATTGTTGCCGTTAGCGGATCGGGCAACGTGGCCCAGTATGCCATTGAAAAAGTCAACGAACTTGGCGGCCGCGTGATCACGATCTGCGATTCTTCCGCAACAATTATCGATGAAAAAGGGATTGATAACGACAAGTGCTGCTATATCATGGAGTTAAAAAATATCCGCAGGGGACGGATACAGGAATATTCGGAAAAATACAAGACAGAATGCTACCTCGACAAGAACGTGTGGGACGTGATCCGGGAAAACGGCATTAAAATCGACATCGCGCTTCCCTGCGCCACCCAGAATGAAATCGACGGCCAGAACGCCAAAGCCTTGATCGCAAATGGCTGCTTCTGCGTCGCCGAAGGCGCCAACATGCCCTCTACCCCGGAAGCGGTGGATGTATACCAGGAAAACAATATTCTCTATGGGCCCGGGAAGGCTGCAAATGCCGGCGGTGTGGCCACCTCCGGGCTGGAGATGAGCCAGAACAGCCTGAAACTTTCCTGGACCCGTGAGGAAGTCGACCACAGGCTGCTGCTCATAATGAAAAGCATACATAAATCATGCCTCGATGCTTCTGAAGCTTACGGTAAGAAAGGGGATTACGTCACAGGCGCCAATATTGCAGGCTTCATTAAGGTTGCACGGGCAATGCTTGCTTACGGAGCGGTTTAGCAGGCTGCAGATACCCGGGGAGTCATTTCGATCGCCTGTAAACAAAAAAAACTTTTTGCGCCCGGCACGGCGCACCTGAATCTTTGCCGGGCGCGATCAAAACCATAAAATTTTTTGAAAAGGAGAAAAGAGAAGGTTACTTTCCCGCATGCAGGGCACCATCGCTTTACGCAAAAAAACAAGCCACCCGGCGCTTTACAATATCGGCGCGCAAATTCAGATTCATGGGCCGGGTATCCATCACCTTTATTGCCGCATTATATGACGGGCCTTCGGAAACGATCGTATCAAGCATGTTGTTTTGCGCCATCATCCATTGGGTGTTGAAAACCACGGACGGTTTTTCCGGATATATGGCCAGATAAAAAATCCGGGTTTCGATCAGATCCTGAAAGAAGTGGCTCCCAAAGGATAAATCCGGCACCAGGCTGCCGTCCTGATAGCTTATTTCACCGATGGCGGCAAAGTTGTTTATTTCCGAAAACCTCACCGGCACTCCCATTTCCGGTGAATGGGTTCCCCATCGCCCCGGTCCCAAAAGCAGCGTCGGCATTTTCTCCCGGTGTGCGAATTGCTTGTTGAGCTTCCCCACGAGCCGCGCCACAGAGTACCTTTCTGAAACCGACAGGGATATGTACGCCGCGGGGTCAACATAAATGATGCTTGCGATGGGGAGGGAAACATTCCCCCCCATAAAATCGCCTGCCGTGCGGATGAAAAGCTTCTCTGCTTCTATATTTTCAGGGATTTCCACACTCCCGCCCGGGCCTGCCGCCTGAAAAGGCCGGCATTGCAGCAGGTTTACCTGAATTTGGCCAGCATAATTGAAATTTACTGTAAATTCAATGTCAACAGGATTATTGTAGCTTTTTTCAAGGCATCCCAACATTTTTTTCATTACCTCGACAAAAGGGGTTTGCGTCAAAAAATTATCAAGGGTAAGAACCCAAATCTCTTTTGACGGACGCCCCATACGTCTGAGCGCTTCCTCCCCTTCAAAATCCCTTATGCCTGCGAGATCCAGGCGCAGCTCCCGCACTTTTTCCTTCAGGTCCAAAAGAGAGATTGTCCTGAGTTCGTTTTCATCCAGCTTCAGCAAATCCACGAAACGCTGGGAAAATTTTCGCAAATGGTCCATGTCGGACATGGGTTTGACCAACGGCTGGTCTAAGGCTACGATCCTTGGATAATCATTTTCTACGCGGTTTACCGCCCGCGTACCCAGGCCGAAAACGAGTCTGAGCATTCCCGCCGTTTCGTCCATCCCTTTTTTCCAGACAAAGGGATTCCTGGAAAGCCCGACCCCCGCAAATTCGGGGAAAAAATAGTTTTCGTGGTATGCACCCGAAACCCGCTGCACCAGGAGGGCCATTTGTTCGTCGTTTTGATCCAGACCGCGTTGGAGGCGGTAAACCAGCGCGTCTTCATTCATCGCGGAAGCAAAAATAAGTTTCACCGCTTCTTCAAATGATTCGTATCGCTGTTCCGGCGATCCCTGGTTTACGCAGAAAAAACTGTCATACTTCCCGGCAAAGGCGCTGCCGAATGCATCCTCCAGAAGGCTGCTTGACCGGACGATGATCGGGGACTGTCCGTAATGTTCCAGCATAAGCTGAAACTGCTCCCGGATTTCATCGGGAAACGTACCGGAAAGCATTTTTTCCTTAAGAATGGCGGCATTTGAAAAATAACCCTCCTTCGTCTTATGGGCCATGAACAATTTCCACCATCCGTTTTGAACGATGTAGGAATAAAAGATATCCGACCCGATATAAAAAGAATCGTGGTTTTCGAGTATTTCCTTTGCATCAAATGGCTCCTCTTCGAAGAGAATTTTTCTGGCAAGCAGCATCCCGAGGGATTTTCCCCCGATAAATCCCGTTCCGATCAGCCGCTGCTTTATGACCAGAAAATCCTCCAGGGACATATACTTCCGCACCAGTTCGATGATCCGCTTGTCCCGTGACAGCAAAAGGCGGCTCAACTGCTCCACCATATCCTGTTTTTCCTCGGCGGAAACAGCCGCATTTTTTCGGGATTCCGCCTCCATAAACAACCGGTCCCAATAGTCAAGATGCCGATGGGCGCCCACCTTTCTGCGTTTGGAGATGTAAGAAAACATTTCCGTGGCTTCAACAGAGTTGATGACCGGCTCGAGCTTTTCCTTTTTTTTAATATGGGGGAAAAACATGGTGGGGGAATAGCGGTGCTGCACCTTGATGGGGTGGATGCAGATATTCGATTGGTAGGCATACACATCGATCAGGAGCTGGGTCGTTTCCCTGATCCGCGCGATCGCTTTAAAGGAGTGCCGGTCTCTTTGTATGCCGAAATAAGCAATGGTATTCAATTCATACAGGTACGGGCACGTGATGTAAAAAAAATCTCCGATCATCAGGTCCGTGGCCCAGACATGAAGCAAGTCTGAGAGCATGTCAAAGACGTAGAAAGCATCCCTGCCCTCCCGCGTGACAATGGCATGGACCTCCGTTGAAAACGACTCGAACCCGCTTTCGGTCTTGAGCCTGTAGGTGGTTATTTTTTCATCTTCTTCCAGAATCGGCATGTGGCGGGCGAAACGTATGTAGATTACTTTTTCGCCGGCTGCCAGGGCGTTTTTAACAAAAAGGGAGGCCAGCCGCTGGTAATCCTCCATGGCGTCGACCTGCCATACGACATTGTCCCCCCGGCGCAAATGATCGATGATCACATCCAGACTGTCCCAGCCGGTACTCACGCGTGAAAGATAAGACATTGCTTTTGACCTTCTGCTGTAAATGGCCTGTTTCTATGTGATAAGGCCGGTTATATAGGTTATATATGACCTCACCCTTGTCTGTTTGCAATAAAAAAAGGGACCCGGATGAACCCCGGCGTCCCCTTTTTTTTGAATGCGTTTATTCCAGTTTAGTTCTTCACTTCGCGCTCTGAGTAATCATTGTACGCCATGGCCACGGTACGATAAACCAGGTGGGCCAGCTTGGAAAACGGCAGGAATGCGAACAAATGAAAAACAAACATCAGATGGATGAAATACATCAGGTATGTCAGAAATTCAAACCCGGCCAGCCGGGTAAACTGGGAAAGCATGCCGGTAACGCCAAGCCCGATGACGATCCCGAGCAAATACCAGTCCTTATAGGTTGACACTTCATCCGTTTTGTCCAGACGCTGCTTATAGAGCATGATACCGCCGATGATAAGGGCGATACCCGCAATGTTGGCAAGGATCTTGACCGGATTCAACTGGGAATAGGGTCCGTGAATGCCCAGTCCGTAAAGGTAAATAAAAAAGAAACCCGTTACAAAGGCAAGGGCGATAAAGGAAAACAGGACCATCATGTGCGGAGTGGCACGGTTGTTGTTTTCACCGCACTGTGAAAATTTCTTGTGCTTCAGGATGTCGGGGATAACCCGGACCACGGAAGTGAGAAAAGGTTTAAGCTCTATTTTCTCTTTTTTCGTTTTCCCTTCCTCAAGCGCATTTGCATGAATATCTGCAATGAAACGCTTAAGGGCCAAGGCAAAAATGGCTACCGCCCAGATGGAAAGGGGGATAAAAATAAGGTCAACCATCCAGTGGGCAAAAAAATTGCCATGGGCGATTTGCCCGGCCTCGTTGAGCTCCGGGGAAAAATTGAGCCAGTTAACACCAAAAACCTTTAACCCCAATCCCACAACGAGAAAAACAATCGCGGGGAGGATCGCAAGGAAAGGGAGCATTTTGGGATCATTGAGCGCTTTTGAGACGGATTTCGGCACCGCGTAATGCTCAATCGCCTTGGCGCGGATGGCTGCCATCACGTCACCGGGATTGGCGCCCCTGGGGCATTGCGCACTGCAATCGCCGCAATTGTGGCACAGCCAGACATCGGGGCTGCAAACCAGCTTATCCTTGAGCCCCCAGGATGCGGCGATCATTTCCTTTCTGGGAAACGGCTTGTTGTCAGGGGCGATTGGGCATGCCACCGAACAGGTTGCACACTGATAACATTTTTTGAGCGTCTCACCGCCGAGCGCCCGTATATCCTTTACAAATTCAACATCTGGCTGAATCAGGAATCTTTCAGACATGATCAAACCTCCTAAACAGGCTATTTGCCGTATTTTTTATCCATATCCATTGGTGCATATTCGCATGGTGATGCCCCCGGCCGGCCATTTGCAGGGCCGGGGACATATTGTTTCGTTTATTAGAATCCCTTGAACGGGTTGGGGCCAAGCCCTTCCACTTCTTCGACGAAATCATTGATAATTTTGGGTATCCTGTCATAATCGTCGATGGCTACTTCAAACTGTGCCACTCGTTCTTCTTCAAGCGCAAGACTCGACAGGGCCTCGCCGATCTTTTTCATTCGGATGCTGGCCAGTTCGCTGCCCTTGACAAAGTGACACTGGTAATCGTCTCCATGCTTGCAGCCCAAAAGAAAAACGCCGTCCATTCCCTGGGAAAGGGCATCCTTGATCCAGATGACGTTGACCGACCCGAGACACCTTACCGGAATCAGGCGAACATCCGCTGAAAATGATTTTTTCTGGAGCCCGACAATATCCAGTGCCGGATACGCGTCATTTTCACATACCAGGCCCAGAATTCTGAACGGCGGCTCGTCAAAATCATCTTCAGAGGGAACATGGATCGCCTTCACCTGCGACCCTATGGTATCGATGCTGTAATCGGCAAAGTTGATGATACGTTCCGGGCAGGCACCCATACATGTGCCGCAACGGCGACATCGCGCCGGATTCGGCTTGGGCGTGCCTTTTTCATCGTCATCGATGGCGCCGAAGGGGCATTCATCCGTACAACGCTTGCACTGGGTACATCGTTGAAAAAAGAAATCCGGAAATGTCATATCACCGGAACGGGGATGAACAGATACGCCCCGGTTTACCGATTCCAGGCACTGGATGGACTTAAGAGCGGCACCGGTCGCATCTTCCATGGATTCCTCGATATTCAGTCCGCGCCGCACACAGCCGGCGGCATAAATTCCTGTCCGCTGGGTTTCGTAAGGGAAGCAGATGAAGTTCGAATCCGCATAGCGATCGAATATCTGATTGTCACGGAATCCGGGCCCCTGACGGTATGCCAGGTTCACGGTGGGATCATCATAGGTCGCCGGCATCATACCGGTTCCTAGTACCACCAGGTCGGCATTGAGCTGGATTTCCTTACCGATCAGGGTATTGCTCACGTCAACGGCAAGCTTTCCCCCCTTGGATTCCACGGCGGTCACTTCTCCCTTGGTCATGAAAACACCCGGGTCCTGCTGCAATTCCTTGTACAGGTATTCCGAAAGGCCGGTGGTCCGCATATGCTGATAAATGATATAGGCATTGGCATCCGCATAATCATCGCGCACATATTTTGCCTGCTTGAGGGCCACCATGGACGTCACCGCGCCGGTGTAGGGGAAATCCCCGTCCGTGCCGTTTCCGGGACTCTGGATAAAAACGACGTTTTTCGCCTCTTTTCCGTCAGATGGCCGGGTCACTTTCCCTTTTGCGGCGAGCTCCTCAAACTGGTAGTTCGTGATTACGTCCGCATTTCCCCAACCGAGATTGGCGAATTCATCCGCTTTCGGTTCATAGGGACGCCAGCCGGCGGCAAGGATGACCGCGCCGAAGCTTTCCCCGTTGGGGTCCAGCGTCAGGATGTCGCGACGCCCCTCGTTGTATTCTTTGTACTTTTCAATGAGCGCTTCATGTTCAAGTTCCTTGCCGTTTTCATCCACCCGCATTTCTTCGGGGAGCGGATACGGCACGTCAAACTCGATCTTTTCGCCCGGTTTTTTCAAGGTAACAGTAAAATTGCCCGGTTCGCCGGCAATACGGGCCACTACCGCACCGGTGCGTACCTCTATTTTCGGGTTGGCTTCTACTGCTTTGATCAGACTCGGCGCTTTAGGCGGGATCAGCTTGTCATACGGGGGGTTGACCGGCGTCTGTTTACGCCACTTGGCACTGTGGCCGCCAATCGCGTCTTCCTTCTCCACGATCATCACCTCATAGCCCGTTGCTACCGCATCGAGTGCAGCGGACATACCGGTGACACCACCGCCGATAACAAGGATTCTCTTGTGGAGAGTTTCCAGTTTATACGGTTCAACATCCTTGACTTTTTCGACCCGCGCCATGCCCATGCGGACATAATCCTCGGCCATCATCTGTACCCGGTCGAACTTGTCCTCGTCTTCTTTTTCTTCTTCGGTCAGTGCGGGAAACTGATCCCGCGGATGGCTCCAGACAACCCCTTCCCGGAGGTTGACCCGTTCAACCACGCAGCCGTCGAATTTGAAGGTATTGTAATTGACCCTTCGGGAACAGGCGGCGATGACCAGGTTGTTGGTCCCTTTTTCCTCGATATCTTTCTTTATAACCTCTACGCCCGCTTCACTGCAGAGAAATTCATGTGTCGTGCAGGGCAG